>JBFOLS010000772.1:0-6511 GCA_040830225.1 Leisingera sp. | reverse complement strand
GCACTCCGATCCGAAATACCAGGGGGTTTCCAGCACGCTTCCATCCGCCTCGCGGATGCAGGGCTCGATCAGAACCCGCTCTCCGATCCTGGCGGGATCAACCTCCGCGCCGGCGGCAATAACCTCGCCGCAGACGTCCGCGCCCTGAATGCGGGGAAACTCCAGAGGCTTGCCCGACCAGCTTGCGTCGTCTGCTTCACCATCCCCCTTCGAATACCAGGCGATCCGCGTGTTGATATCGGTGTTGTTCACTGCCGCCGCCCGCACCCGCACAAGCACATCCCGCGGTCCCGGCCGGGGCACTGGCAGGTCATCCCGCCATTCCAGCATCTCCGAACCGCCATGGCCGGTCAGCACAACACCGCTCATTTTTCCGCTCAGCATACACATCCGCCTTCATGTAGAATCACTATTCTACTTGCCTTGGTAGAATAAGCATTCTACACGGTCAAGCATGACGGAGACCGCCACCAAAATTGCCGCCGGCCTGGAACGGGCCTTTGTCGAATTCGGATTTGCCGAACCGGCCGTTGAAACCCTGCGGGAGGCAGCCGGGGTCAGCATGCGCACGCTCTATAAATACACGCCGTCGCGCGACGAGATGGTCCTGCGCGCGCTGGAGCACCGCCACCGCCGCTATTTGGAGCACATCTTCAGGGACCTGCCAGGCACCGGCCCCAGCGCGCTCTCGGCGATCATCGGCCGGATTGCGCAATGGATGGCGCAGGAGGCGCCCCGCGGATGCCTGTTTCATGCTGCCGTTGCAGCCGCACCGCAAAATGAGCGCCTTCAGGAATTGCTGAAGCGACACAAAACCGAAGTGGCATCCCGGGCAGCCAAAGCTGCCGGCATTGAGGAGCGTGAGATGGACCTCTCGCTCATTTTTGAGGGGTTAACCCAAAGCTGGCCGCTTCACGGCGATGAAGCCGTCAACAGCGCTCACCGCCTGGCAGAGAGCCTCTAGGAAGGCGAATGGCAGCCGCAGAAGGCTGATCGCGTCACCTTTCCTGCGCACTTGGCTCACCCAAGCGATGTGTACGGACTAAGCTAAGCAGTGAACTCCCCAAACCGAGCTACCGTGTTTTAGAACCGGACATAATACGTCTGCTTCTTTACAGGCTACATCTTGCTGCAACGGCAAAATTCGAATCTACCGCAAGTGTCCGGTTTGGACCAACACTGACGGATTCCGAGGCGACACCAAAATTGGTTTAGGCCTACGGCCAGCCAGGCCTGGTCAAATCCAACTCGCCAAACCGCGCAGCATTCACGTAGACAACGGCCCAAATCCGACCTTCGTAGCCACCACGATGAAGGCCCGGTTTGAGCCTATTCCAGACCTCGGTGATTTCGGTGGAATGCAATACAGAAGGTGGGAGCGGTCTTTCGCCGCGCTTTACTTAGAAGTCAGTTGTCCGAAGCATGTTTTTGCGTTGGGGACCTCGCGACCGCCAGTTTCCGCCTCGGCTTATCCCGCAGCCAGAAGGATAAGAGTCCCCAGCCCCCAGAGTGTCATCTGGTAATGCGTATTCTGGGCCCCTTCGTGGCAGAACCAATAGCAGAACCAATTGCCGCCAACCAAAAACCCGGCCCAGACACTGGTAAACGCCAGCGCACCGAGCACGGCCAAAGTGCGGGCGGCGGGTATTTCGATCACCCCCAGAAGCGCCATCGCCAAAGCACCGAAACCGATCCACAGCATAACTGATGCTGTCAACTCCCAGACCACGATCAGCCGGAACAGCAGGTTCTGTACAGCCGGGCTGGTTATCCGCCTGTATGCAACATCCTCGTAAGCCTCGGGGTAGTCTTCCTGCATCCGGGCCATGTCCAGCACCTCGGCGGTGAACGTGCTGTTCAGGCGCGAGTGGACAAGGTTCTCGAAGACACCTGTGGTCAGCCAGGCCGCCAGAAAAAAGACACAAACGGCCTGGGAAAGAAGGATCGCGGTTTCGAATGCCATTGAAGTTCCCTGAGGCAAATGGTGTGGCCGGGCAACATCTGCTGCCCAGCCGGAAAAGGATTAGGTCCAGTGCAGTTGCGCTGGCCGGATCTCGAACGAGATGTGGTGCGCGCCGCCGCCCAGGCCTTCCCGGGTATGGTTATACAGTGAACGCCAATAGGGCTGGATAGTAACGCCTTCATCCTGGATCAGCTTTTCGCCCTTTGCCATCAGAGCACGGCGAGCTTCGGTATCGGCTGTGGCCAGAGCCTGTTCGAGGATGGCGTCAAATTCGGCGCTTGCCCAGCCGAACTCGTTCCAGGCTTCTCCAGAACGGTAGGCCAGCGCCCAGATTTGCACACCAAGGGGACGGTGGTTCCAGTTGGTTGAGCTGAAGGGATATTTCACCCAGTCGTTCCAGAAGGTGGAACCAGGCAGAACGGTGCGTTTGACCTTCATTCCTGCATCACGCATCTGCGCGGCAACGGCATCCGTTGTGGCTTTGCGCCAGGCATCGTCGATGGAAATGATTTCATGCTCGAAATCCTCCATTCCTGCTTCCTTGATCAGCGCCATCGCGCCTTCGGGATCAAATTTGGGATCTCCAACGTCCGCATACTCCGGATGGGCTGGACCGACATGATGGTTCTGCGCGGCAACGCCTCTGCCGTCGTATCCCAGTTCCAGCAGTACATTGTTGTCCACCGCCATCGTGATTGCCTGACGGACCCGCTTGTCAGCGTAGGGTTTGATTCCGTTGACTTCGGCCAGCTGGTTCGGGCGGATCACGATTGTCGCCATGGTCACGACTTCGTTTTCGACCCAGCCATCCAGTGAAGACAGAATATCGATGTACTCACCTTCGATGGTATACATCATGTCGATTTCTTCGGCTTCGGCAGCCGCGAGGTAGGTCGCCGGTTCGGTGCCGTAGTCAATGTATTCAACCCGGTCCACCCAAGCGCCATTGCCAGCGTTCCACCAGGTGTGATCTTCGTTCCGCACCAGAACGCCTTTTACACCAACTTCGAGGCTTTCTGGAAGGTAGGCTCCAGTGCCAACCGGGTTGGACAGCATGGTTTCGGGGGTGTAGGAACTGTGGACGATTGCGGCCGGGTAGTCCGCCATCCCCGCAATGAGCGAGATGTCCGGCCGGGGCAGGTTCAGGCGAACGGTGTGGGTGTCTGCGACTTCTACAGCTCCTTCGATTGCCTGGCCTGTTGTCTCGTCGACCAGAACAGCAAACCGGCCTGCCATTGAGTTGCCTTCGAGCGACTTGTCGCACCATCCAATGATGTTGCGGGCGACGTCTTCGGCAGTGAAGTCATCGCCGTTATTCCATTTCACGCCCTTGCGAAGGTTCAGCGTATAGGTTTTCGCGTCGCCGGAAATCTCCCAGCTTTCGAGCAGCATGGGTGTGAACGTCCCATCATTTTCGTAGGATACGAGGTTTTCGAGCCAGCCTTTCGAAAAGTTCGCTATTTCATTCCAGTCGAAGGTCCGCGGGTCCTTCATGCCGCGCACGGCCATCTGAATGCGGACAACGCCACCTGCCTTGGCTTCAGCAGCTGCCGCAGCCGGAGCGGAAAGACCAAGCATTGCGTAGGCCGTCGCAGCCGTTGCTCCAAAGGAGCTTGCCAAAGCCAGGAATTCCCGGCGGTTAACCGGATCAGTTCCGGCTTTTTCTGCCTGGTTTGTGATCACCTCAGGCAGTGGGTTCCCGCTGCGCGTCAGATAGTTCATGATTTTTCCTCTCTGTTTGGTCGTGAGGTGGACCCACGGTTGCTTGGTTTTTTCTGCTCTGTTTGGCTGCCCAAAGCGCTCAGCCTCAATCTGGCATGTGCATCGCAGCCAGTCCGTCCGCTGGGGTTGTTGTTGTGCAAATGCTGGACAGCGTGCGCGGCTGTTCGTAGGGCCAGGGCCGCCCGCGATGAAGGACTGCGCGCTGGTCCCAGATCAGGACATCCCCAACTTCCCACTGGTGGGCATAGGTGAATTTCGGCTGCGTGCAGAAATCCATCAACTCCTCCAGCAGGGCTTCACCTTCGTGCGTGTCATAGCCATCCACTTCAAAAGCGTGCGAGGCGATATAGAGAGCTTCGCGGCCGTTCACCGGGTTTTCCCAGATCGCGTTCCATCGCGTCGCAGGCCATTTATGGAACATTGGATGCTTTGCCAGCTCGGGTGAAATCTTGGCACGCGAAGTAGAGTAATGGTGACGAATTCCGCGGCCGCGGATTCTGCTGCGCAGTTCTTCCGGCATTGCCGCCCAAGCCGCCCGGGTCGATGCAAGCTCGGTTGCGCCGCCCTCGCGGGATACGACGCGGGCCGTAATGATGTTGGTGAGTGCAGGCTCCGGCATGAAGGTACTGTCGGCATGCCACAGGAAATTGGATTCCAGATGCAGCTTGTGCAGATCCTTTTCCTCCTTGAGCGAGCTGTCAGCCTGCTCATTGGTCACCTTCGGGATCGTGAATTTCTCTCCGGGCTTCCGCTCATCAGCCTTGCGGTCCTCAATCGGGCCAAAAGCCTTTGCCAGCTCCAGGTGGGCCGCATCGCTAAGCTCTTGCGCACGGAACAGAAGAACAGAGTGTTCTTCGAACAAGGCACGCAGTTCTGAGAAACGCCCAGACGGGACAAATTCTGCCAAAGGGAGCCCTGCGACCTCTGCACCGAAGGAAGGGGAAAGCGGTTTTATTTCCAGGTCAGTCATTGTTGATACTCAATCTACTGCTTTTGCTTCAATTTCCGCGGCACTCAGATGCTTCACATCTTGCCAGGCGGTGGACTTGGCACTGTTCAGCAAACCCTTGGGATCAAGCCTTTTTTTCCATGCCAGATGAGTGTAATCCGCATTGTGCAGACCGCCGCGCTCCACCTCATTTGTGTGCGCGTTGTAGACGGCAAACCCATGCTCTGCGTACGTGCCGTTGATCGCCTCAAGCCTTTCCGGGCCGGAGTACCAGATGATGGGCAGATCAATCGCAACCACCCGGCCGCCCAATCGGATGAACTCGTGGTGCGTCCAGACATCATCGCCAAGATCAGAGCGCAGGCGTGTGATGGCATCCGCATCCGCCGGATCCGGCACGCCGATCTGCTGATAGGTGGCCGAGCGGTCCGACTTCAGGACTTGCAGCGTGGTGTGGTTGAAGCAGAACTCAAACACATGCGGGATCTTGGCCGCCTCACGCTCCGCATCCCCAAGCGCCAGCTCTGTCTGCCCGCCATGCGAAGCCACGATCTTGCGGAATAGGTCCACGTTTTCAGCCGGGACATAACAGGCCAGCAGGTCGCAGCCCTCGCGCAGATGGCCTTTCAGGCGCGGAAAATACTCCACGATGCGGCGGTCCACGACGCTGGCCATCTTGGGTTCGATGTAGGCGGCGGTCGCAACCGCATAGCCTGCCGCGTAGCAGCTCTTGTAGCTGTCAAAGGTTGCCATGCAGGCAATCCAGTTGCGGCTGGGTACAGTGCGCAGCGTCACCTCAGTGATCACCCCGTTCAGCCCCCAGGCGTGGTGAACCTTCAGCACGTCTGCTCCACGGAACACATGCTCCTGCGGCTCTGCCTCGACTGACAGCGCCTTGAGCTCGATCAGGTTGCCGGGTTCGCGGAGCGCGCCGGTGGCCAAAGACCCGATTCCGACCGAGCCGCCTGCAACAAAGCCGCCGATAGTGGCGATGTCCTGGGTCGAGGGAAACATGGCCATCTCCTGGCCAGTGTCTGCCAGCGCGCGGTTAATGTCTGCCATCAGCGCTCCGGCTTCGGCGCGCACGTAGCCGTCGCCGACTTCCAGCACCCGGTTCATCGCGGTGGTCTCGATGATCAGCCCGCCTTGCACCGGCACGGCCTGTCCATAGTTGCCAGTGCCGCCGCCACGGAGGACAACCGGAACTTCGGATTCATGCGCCAGCCGCAGGCAGTGTTTCATCTCTTCAGTGTCGTGTGGAACAGCTACCAGATCGCCGAAACACTTCTTGAGCTCTTCATTGAGTATCGGGCTGTACCAGAAGAAATCGCGCGAGCGTTTCTTTACCAGCACTGGTTCAGCAATCACCTCGACTGGCGCGAGCCGTTCGGCGAAGCGGCCCCAATCGAGATCGGTTTTGCCGGAAATTGATGTCATTGAAGGTCTCCTTGCAGTGCATCCGCCACCGCCGACGGGGCTTTTCCCCCGGCCAGCAGGTCAGGCGTTGTTGCGGCGTCGAACAGTAGGAGATCCCCAATTGCAGCCCCGTCGACATAAGTGGGCGCAAGGCCAAGCGCCTGCTCGGCACTGGTGGTGATCATGGGAAGATATTGGCCATAGGGAGGGTCAAGGTGCGCCGCCAGCGCTGTCAGGGCCAAGGAATGAAGCGGATCATGACGGCCCAGCGGGCAGAAAGCGTCGCGCACATTGTCTGTGCCGGCCGGCACCCGCACACCTCCGCCGAGAAGCTCGCGCACCCGGGTCAGCCCGCGGCGGTCCGGTGTGCCGCCGGTGCGGCCCTGAAGGTAAAGGTTTGAAGACGGCAGGCAGGCCACCGAGATCCCGGCTCGTGCCAGTTTCTCCACGAGCGGCTTCAG
>JBFOLS010000771.1:0-6289 GCA_040830225.1 Leisingera sp. | reverse complement strand
TCGCCTTTTTTTGCAGACCCCGAAGGTCTCGCAGATCTGATCGGGCAAATCGCAAAGGACTTCTGATGGCGGGTTCCGTCTTTGACAGCCAGGTATACGGCGATCTTTTCAGCAGCGGCGAGGCCAGCCGCCTGTTCTCCGACAGCGCCGAGGTACGTGCCATGCTGCTGGTGGAGGGCGCCTTGGCAAAGGCCCAGGGCGGGGCCGGAGTTATCCCGCAGGAGAGCGCCGCGGCGATTGCCCGGGCAGTTGTGGAGATCGCTGTTGATCCGGGTGTTCTGAAGCGGGCCACGTCTCAGAACGGCGTGCCTGTGCCGGGGCTGGTGGCCGCCTTCCGCGAAGAGATGAAGGCGCCGGAGCATGCCCAGTTCGTGCATTGGGGCGCAACCTCTCAGGATATCATGGACAGTGCGCTGATGCTGCGGCTGCGGCAGGTTCTGGCACTGTTGGAAGAAGACCTGAAGGCCGCGGTTCAATCTCTCGGCAAGCTGGCCAAGACGCACGCGGACCTGCCGATGCCCGCACGCACCTATGGCCAGAACGCGACACCGACCAGCTTTGGCGCTCTGGCCGCGGCCTGGGGCACGCCGCTTATTGGCCTGCTGGAGGAGCTGCCTGCACTGCGCCAATCCTGCCTGCTTGTGTCGCTATCGGGCGCGGCAGGAACGTCAAGCGCTCTGGGACCGAAAGCAGCGGAAGTGCGCGCGGCCATGGCCAAGGGGCTGGCGCTGCAGGACCCGGGACGCAGCTGGCACACGGACCGCACACCCGTTTTGCGGATTGCCGGCTGGCTGATGCGGGTGACCCTCGCCTTTGGCAAGATCGGCGAAGACTCCACAGCGCTGGTGCAAAGCGGCATCCAGGAACTCTCGCTCGGCGGCGCCGGAGCCTCCTCTACCATGCCGCAGAAGCAGAACCCGGTGGTGCCGTCAGTATTGGCAGCACTGGCGCGGCAGGGCAGCGGGTTGTTTGCAGTGCTGCAGGGCGCATCGGTGCAGCAGCACCAGCGCGACGGGGCCGCCTGGTTCACCGAGTGGATGTGCCTGCCGCAGTTTGTGCTGGGCGCGACCAGCGCGGCGAAAACCGGTACAGAGCTCTGTGCGGGCCTGGCACCCAATGCCGGGGCAATGGCCGACGCGCTGTCGGGCGGGCTCGGCATGATCCATGCCGAAGCGTTGAGCTTTGCCTTGGCAAATCTAATGCCGCGGCCCGATGCGCAAGCGGCGGTCAAGGCGCTGTGCCAGGAGGCGCAAGCCACGCAAACGCCGCTGCAGCAACTGGCGGCGCGGGATTATCCGGATCTGAACACGGACGCGCTGTTTGACCCGTCGCAGCAGATGGGCCGTGCCCCTTGGGAAGCCTTGCAATTTGCCAGGAAAGCGGAAGAGCTTGGGGACGAATAACCGCCGCTGAGGAGAGAAGGCTTGCCCGCGTTATCCGCAAAACAAGGTGGTGATGCCGGGTCCAAGCGTTTCAGCCGGCTCTCGCTGCTCTTCGTTCTGACGACCGTCATGATCGATGCCATGGGCATCGGGCTGATCATGCCGGTGATGCCGAACCTGATCACCGAGGTTCAGGGCGGCTCCCTGGCACAGGCCGCTGTCTGGGGCGGCGTCCTGAGCACTGTCTTTGCTGTGATGCAGTTCCTGTTCAGCCCGGTTCTGGGCAGTCTATCAGATGCGGTGGGGCGCAGGCCCGTATTGCTGGTGTCGCTGTTCGTGATGGCGCTGGACTACCTGATCATGGCGGTGGCTGGCACCATGTGGCTGCTGCTTCTGGGCCGCGTCATAGGCGGCATCACCGCCGCCACCCACTCCACCGCAGGCGCCTATATCGCCGACATCTCACCGCCCGAAAAGAAAGCTGCCAACTTCGGCCTGCTTGGTGCGGCTTTTGGCGCAGGCTTTGTGCTTGGGCCGCTGATGGGCGGCCTGCTGGGAGAGCTGGGAACACGGGCGCCCTTCTATGCTGCCGCGGTGCTGGTGCTGGCCAATTTTGTCCTCGGCTGGTTCGTGATGGGCGAAACCGTCAAAGAGGAAAACCGCCGCCCGTTCGAGTGGCGCCGCGCCAATCCTTTCGGAGCCTTTCGCGCGATCGGACGCATCCCGGGCATCAAGGCGCTCTTGTGGGTCTACTTCCTCTATTCCGTTGCAATCTACGTCTATCCGGCGATCTGGTCCTACTTCACGCTGGAGCGTTTCGGCTGGCAGCCGCAGGTGATTGGCCTGTCGCTGGCTGTGTACGGGGTCTCGATGGCCTTGGTGCAAGGCTGGCTCTTGCGCTACTCGGTGGCCTGGCTCGGCGAGCGGAGAACGGTGATCTGGGGCCAGCTGTTCGACTTCATCGCCTTTGGAATCCTTGCCTTCATCTCAAATGGTACGCTGGCAATGATGCTGATTCCGGTCTCGGCGCTGGGGGCCGTGGTGCAGCCCGCGCTGCAGGGAATGATGGCGCAGGCGGCAGAGGACAACCAGCAGGGCGAGCTGCAGGGCGTGCTGACTGCCGTAAATGCGCTGGCGATGATCCTGTCGCCGCTGATGATGACGGCGGTGTTTGCCCGTTTCACCAGCGCAGGCACCAGCCTCTATCTGCCCGGCGCTCCATTTCTGCTGGCCCTGATTCTGATGGCGATCGGCTGCGCCGTGTTACTGCGGAGCAAATCTTCCGTCGCGTAAAACCGCCGCGCCGCTGCCGCATACCGGCTTGATGCTGTCTGCCCACCGCGCCACCCTGACAGAAAACGGGGAGAGAGAACATGCAAACCATCAAGGCCGCCGTCTGCCATGAATTCGGTGCCCCGCTGGTGATCCAAGAAGTTCAACTGGCCGCACCCGGTATGGGAGAGGTTGAGGTCACACTGGACGCGGTTGCCATCTGCCACAGCGACATCTCCTACGCCGAGGGCGCCTGGGGCGGGCATCTACCTGCCGTCTACGGGCACGAGGCCGCCGGGGTGATCACCAGGATTGGCCAAGGCGTGAAGGGGTTTGCCGAGGGCGACTCCGTTGTTGTCACCCTGATCCGCAGCTGCGGCACCTGCCCTTCCTGTGCTGGCGGCAGGCCTGTGATCTGCGAAACACCATATGACACCGTGAACGGCCCCTTGAAAACCGCCGAAGGCCGGCCGTTGGAACAAGCCATGGCCTGCGGCGCCTTTGCCGAGAAGGTGGTGGTTGATCAGCGCCAGATCGTGAAGATCCCCGCGGACATGGCCAAGGACGCGGCGGCACTGGTCTCTTGCGGGGTGATCACCGGCGTCGGCGCTGCTGTGAACGCGGCCCAGCTGCGCGCGGGCCAGGACGTGGTGGTGATCGGAGCCGGCGGGGTTGGCTTGAATGCCATCCAGGGAGCCCGCATTGCCGGCGCCCGCCGTATTGTCGCAGTGGGTATGAGCCCGGAAAAACTGGAGATCGCCAAGGAGTTCGGTGCCACACACGGGGGGCTCGCCACCGAGGAAAAGCCCTGGAAGGCCGCCTGCAAGGCGCTTGGCGGGCGCGGCGCGGACGCCGTTCTGATCACTGTCGGCGCCATCCCCGCCTATGACCAGGCGCCCCGCTACCTGGCCCGGGGCGGTAAGGCGGTGCTGATCGGCATGCCGCACTCCGGTGCCAAGGCCGCCTATGAGCCGGTGGTTCTGGCAGCTGTCGGCCAGGGGCTGATCGGCTCCAAAATGGGCGATGTGGTGATCCAGCGCGATATTCCCTGGATGGTCGACCTCTACCAGCAGGGCCGGTTGAAACTGGACGAGCTGATCTCGGGCCGCTGGTCCCTGGAGCAGATCAACGAGGCCATCGCCGACACCAAGACTGGCAGCGCCAAGCGCAATGTGATTGTGTTCACCTGACCTACCCCGAGCGGAGCCCGGCCCGTGCTGAAATTCCTGACCGACCTGTTCAAGCCCGAAGCACCCAGGGCGCAGCCGATCACCTCTGAAACTTCGATGAGCTTTGCCAGCACCGAAGTCGCGCCCTTTCTGACCCAGCTGACCAATAATCCGCGCTTTGGCCTGCCCGCCAATTTCGCAGCCTCAATTGCCGATGACGTTCCCAGCCTGGCACTAAACGAAACCCTCCGCTGGAAGATCGAGGGCGGCTTTGACGGGGCGCTGGTCGAGCTGGAGGTCGAAGTCTTCAAGAACGGTGCCGACGCGCCCGACCTCACCTTCTTCAGCAGTCAGGCTGCAATCGAAGAGATCGAACGGGAGCTGACCATCTTTGCCGAGGCCATGGAGGGATAAGCCATGAAGCTGCAAGATCTGGACGTCATCGTCACCGCGCCGCCTGCCCCCGGCTGGGGCGGGCGCTACTGGATTCTGGTGAAGGTCACCACCGACACCGGCATCACCGGCTGGGGCGAGTGCTATGCTTCCTCAGTCGGCCCCGAGGCAATGACTCATGTGATCCGCGATGTCTTCGATCGCCACATGGCCGGCGAGAACCCGGAAAACATCGAGCTGATGTTCCGCCGCGCCTACTCATCGGGCTTCACCCAGCGCCCGGACCTGACGGTGATGGGCGCCTTCTCGGGGCTCGAGATCGCTTGCTGGGACATATTGGGCAAGGACCGCGGCCGCCCGGTGCATGCACTGATCGGCGGCCGGATGAATGACCGCATCCGCGCCTACACCTACCTCTACCCGCTGCCGCACCAGGACATTATGGCGTTCTGGACCTCGCCCGAGATGGCTGCCGAAGCAGCGCTGAAGCGGGTTGAGGAAGGCTACACCGCGCTCAAGTTCGACCCTGCCGGCCCCTATACGATGCGCGGCGGCCATATGCCCGCGATGTCCGATATCTCGATGTCCGTGGCCTTCTGCAAGGCGATCCGCGAGGCGGTCGGAGACAAGGCAGACCTGCTGTTCGGCACCCATGGCCAGTTCAACACAGCAGGCGCCATCCGCCTGGGGCAGGCACTGGAGCCGTATTCCCCGCTCTGGTTCGAGGAACCCACGCCGCCCGACAATATTGAGGACATGGCCCGCGTTGCCCGCAATGTGCGCATCCCCGTGGCCACCGGCGAGCGGATGACCACCAAATCGGAATTCGCCGCCGTTTTGCGGACGGGCGCCGCAGAGATCCTGCAGCCGGCTCTGGGGCGCGCCGGCGGCATCTGGGAAATGAAGAAAGTCGCCGCCATTGCCGAGGTCTTCAACGCACAGATGGCCCCGCATCTCTATGCCGGCCCGGTGGAATGGGCGGCCAACATCCATCTGGCCGCTTCAATCCCCAATATCCTGCTGCTCGAAACCATCGAAACCCCGTTCCACGATCAACTGATCAAGGGCTCGATCCGGGTCGAAGAGGGTTTTGTCACCCCGCCGGACGCGCCGGGTCTCGGCATCGAAGTCGACGAAGATCTGGCCCGTGCCCACCCTTTCACCGGCAGCGACCTGCATCTGAACATGCAGGAAGCCCCGTGCGATTATGCAAATGGCAATTCATTTGCAGGTGGCTCTCCGCCGATTGCTGAGTGAAATGCAACGCCGGGGTGACTTGACTGCCGGAAATTGGCAAAGTGCGTCAAAAGACGACAGCAGGACAGCGAGCATTGCCCCCTCCGGCCAGTGACGACACCTCGGAAGCACTGCAGAACATGCAGGAGAGCGCCGCCGCCGCTGCCGCGTTCCTGAAAACCCTTGCGCATGAAGGGCGGCTGATGATCCTTTGCCATCTGGGGGCCGGGGAACGGTCCGTGGGCGAGTTGGAAGCGCTCTTGAACATGCGTCAGGCGGCCGTCAGCCAGATGCTGGCGCGGCTGCGCGAGGACGGTCTGGTCGCCACCCGGCGGGACGGCAAGACGATCTTCTATTCGCTCAAGGACGGGAAAACCGAAGAGATCATCGCACTGCTCTACAAGCAGTTCTGCAGCGGCGATTGAGACCGCGACTGCTGCTGCACCCGCAAGCCGCGCAGGATTGGGAGCAGGCCCAGGAAATGATGCAATCGGACCGGGTTTGCTTCAGGGCGGGCCGCTGTTTCCCAACCGGGAATTGGGCAGGCTGCTCTATCCCTGGGCCGAGGGCCGGAGCTGCGCCAATGAAGCAGCACTGGTGCAGCGCAATTGGGGCATTGGGGCGGCAGGTAGCCCCCCTGGTCAGGCGGGCAACAGCCGCTTGCAGTGCCACGCCCAACAGCACAGCCACATCCCTTGAATGCGGCGGTGCGGGCGGGAGTGCGCCCCCCGCTTAATCATCGGCCCGTACCGTCTGCGTCTGCACTCCCAGCCCTTCGATTTCCAGCCGCATCACGTCGCCCGGTTTCAAATAGACCGGCTCCGGCTTGATCCCCAT
>JBFOLS010000770.1:0-2764 GCA_040830225.1 Leisingera sp. | reverse complement strand
TCTGCCCTGGCGGTTCCCGATCTTTGCCGATGTGGTGAAATCGCTGGATCTGCATGTGGCGGCCTTTGCCGAGGATCTGGAGCTGGATCTGGACGGCCGCAAGCTGGTGCTGGAGGATCTGTGGATCAACATCCTGCCCGAGGGCGGCACCCACGCCAGCCACATCCACCCGCATTCGGTGATCTCCGGCACCACCTATGTGTCGATGCCCGACGGGGCCTCGGCCCTGAAGCTGGAGGATCCGCGCCATGCGATGATGATGGCGCATCCGCCGCGCCTGAAGGACTGCCGGCAGGAGCTGAAGACCTTTGTCTACCAGTCGCCCGCAGCGGGGGATGTGCTGTTGTGGGAAAGCTTCATCCGCCACGAGGTGCCGCTGAACATGGCCGAAGAAGAGCGGATCTCGGTGAGCTTCAATTACAAGTGGGAGTGAGGCCTGTGGCGGGACTGCATTCTGCACCGGGGTCCTCTTTTCTTGTATGACCATGCTCCAATTCTGCTCAACGAGGATGAGCAGCTTGTGTACGCGGTTCACGCGCGCATTGCGCCGACACTGACGGAGGTTGTGGTGGTTGTTCTGTGTGCTCCGGTTGCCCTGGTCATTTGGCTGTTTGTTCACCGGGCGTTCCGCTCGGCCACCTATGTGATCACCACTCAGCGGGTTCTGGTAGTTGAGAAGCAGGGAACTTGCGACGAGGTTGAGGTCAGTGCCATCCAGCGCCTGAAGACACGCCGGGGCGCAATGAAGATTTACGCCGGGGGCAAGCGGCTCTGGCTGCCACGCCTGCCCGACGGATGGCACTTTGAATCCATTCTAAACAAGGTGAGGCAACTCACCTGACGTTATGATGGCTGCGTACTATGGGAGGGGCTTGGTCACCACGTGCCCTGCATCACGCAGTCCAGCCCGTCGGTTGCCAGATGCCACAGGCAGCCAAGCGCCAGTGCGCGGATCTTCCAGTTCAGCACCAGCAGCGCTGCGGCATAGGCGGCCGCAGCCAGCCCCGAATGCAGCGGATGAAAGCCGAGGCTGCAGCGGTTCGGGTCGAAGACGGGCGTGGCCAGCAAGTGGTCGGCGTCGATGACATTCGCAAGGATCATCAGCCCGGCGGCCATCAGCCAGCGCTGGCGTCCAAAGAATAGGCGCGCGAAGGCGAAGGGGGCGATGAAGTGAAAGCTGTAGTGGATGAAAGCGGGAAGCAGAGTAAGCAGAGCAGGCACCATGGCTGAGGCGGCGGGCCCGGATGCAGAGCCGGGCCCGCCACGCGAGGTCACTTTGTGACAAGCCGCACCGTCAAAGGTTCTCCGCCGCCAACAATACCCAGCAGCAGGTCGATGTTCGGATGCGCACCGGGGCGGTTCTTGGCGTCTTCGGTGTGTTCCGCAAAAACGGCAATGCCGTGGGCGGCAGCTTCTGCATCCAGCGTTTCGAAGCTCTGCGCGAGATACTGATACACGGCCAGCGAGCCCTGTTTGCCGGGAATGTTGCCAATGCGGGCGGCAACGGTCCCTGACGGATCCAAAAGCTCGATACCGCTCAGGCCTTCAATCGAGGGAAGGAGTTGGAGGTTGTCTTTGAACGACGCGGCGGGCTGGATCATTGCGATATCCTTTGCAGTGTGATTTGGGGCTGGGTAGCAGCTTTCGGACGGCGCCGCTACGCGTAGCCGGACAGGGCCGGCGGAGGCCAACTTTCCCTTGCCCCTGTACCCCTTCTCCTCTATAGGGACCCATCGCTTGGACCCAATCCGCTTTGGATCAGGGCCGAGTGATTCTTTTTTGCCGCGCTTCTCCGGCGCGGTTGACATAACCCACCAGGTAACAAGGTGACCCTCGGGGCCTTCTGGTGCTTTGGACAAGGAACAAAGGCGATGAACGCCAATGATCTGCGCGAGAAGACCGTGGATGAACTCCGCGATATGCTCGCATCCCTGAAAAAAGAGAGCTTCAACCTGCGCTTTCAGCAGGCAACCGGTCAGCTGGAATCGACCGCAGGCATCAAGGCGGCCCGCCGCAATGCTGCACGCGTCAAGACCATCCTGAACGAAAAAGCTGCAGCAGCAGCCGAATAAGGAGCGACACAATGCCCAAACGTATCCTGCAAGGCGTTGTGACCAGCGACGCAAACGCCCAGACCGTCACCGTCTCGGTTGAACGCCGCTTCACGCACCCGGTTCTGAAGAAAACCATCCGTAAGTCCAAGAAATACCGGGCTCACGATGAAAAGAACGCTTTCAAGGTCGGCGATTCCGTACGCATCATCGAATGCGCGCCGAAATCGAAAACGAAACGCTGGGAAGTTCTGGAAGCCTAAGAGTCTCGCTCGAGACTCCTGGCGGCTAGGCTGAAAAGCAAAGTCGAAACCCTGGGGGATCACAGCACGCATCGCTGCCCCATAGGTCGGGAGAAACCACATGATCCAGATGCAAACAAATCTGGATGTTGCTGATAACTCCGGCGCCCGCCGAGTTCAGTGCATCAAGGTTCTGGGTGGCTCCAAGCGTAAATACGCTTCCGTTGGCGACATCATCGTCGTCTCGGTTAAAGAAGCCATCCCGCGCGGCCGCGTGAAAAAAGGCGACGTCCGCAAGGCCGTTGTCGTGCGCACCGCCAAAGAAGTCCGCCGCGAAGACGGCACTGCAATCCGTTTTGACCGGAACGCAGCCGTTATCCTGAACAACAACAACGAGCCGGTCGGTACCCGTATCTTTGGCCCGGTTGTTCGTGAACTGCGCGCGAAGAACTTCATGAAGATCATCTCGCT
>JBFOLS010000769.1:0-4678 GCA_040830225.1 Leisingera sp. | reverse complement strand
CGATAAATTCGTCGGCACCCGGCTGTCCGAGCATGAAGGCTTCGGGCCCGGATCGATGATCTGGAGCGGATTTGCCGAAATCGCCGCAAACCCCCGGCCGCTGTTGGTCTCATTGCCCTATGTCGGCCCGCTGCCCGGCTACCAGAGCACCTCTGAGATTTACCTGCCGCTGATGGGCGAGCAGGACAGCGTGGATTTTGTGCTGGCAGGGGTTGTTCTGCTGGAACAGGCGTATGGAGGCTGAAACCGGGCGCAGCGTTCCGGGCTGCCGGGAAGAGCTTGTTAGGTTGTTCAAGGGTTGCAGGGACAAAATGCAGCTGTTATCTCCATCAAGATTGTTATGATATAACGTAATTGGAGTGACACATGCAAGACGGCAGGCTGCCAGTCACGGTCCTCTCCGGCTTCCTTGGAGCCGGCAAGACGACGCTGCTCAACCATGTCCTGAACAACCGCGCGGGGCGCCGGGTTGCGGTGATCGTCAACGACATGAGCGAGGTGAACATCGATGCGGACCTGGTGCGGGGCGGCACCGAACTGTCCCGCCAGGACGAAAAACTGGTGGAGATGACCAACGGCTGCATTTGTTGCACCCTGCGCGACGACCTGCTGCAGGAGGTGCGCCGCCTCGCCGCCGAAGGGCGCTTTGACTATCTCCTGATCGAAAGCACCGGCATTGCCGAGCCGCTGCCGGTGGCCGCAACCTTCGATTTCCGTGATGCCGAGGGGGAGAGCCTGTCGGATGTAGCCCGCCTCGACACCATGGTCACGGTTGTGGACGCGGTGAACCTGCTGCAGGATTTCTCCAGCCATGATTTCCTCAGCGACCGGGGCGAAAGCCTGGGTGAGGAGGACGACCGAACCCTGGTCAACCTGCTGACCGATCAGATCGAATTTTCAAACGTCATCATCCTGAACAAGGTGACCGAGGCCGGCGCCGCCAAGACCGAAGCCGCGATGCTGGTCATCAAGTCGCTGAATCCGGATGCTGAGGTGATCCAGACCGACTTCTCCGAGGTGGACGGAGGGCGCATCTTTGACACCGGCCGGTTCGACTTCGACCGGGCCCACGAACATCCCCTGTGGGCCAAAGAGCTCTACGGGTTCGAGCACCATGTGCCCGAGACCGAAGAATACGGCATCTCCTCATTTGTCTACCGTGCCAAGCGGCCCTTTGACCCCGCCAAAATCCACGCGCTGCTGAACGGCGAGTTGCCAGGCGTGATCCGGGCCAAGGGCCATTTCTGGATGGCGACCCGCCCCGAATGGGCTGCGGAGTTTTCCCTTGCCGGTGCCATCTCTTCGGTCCGCCCGCTGGGCCTGTGGTGGGCGGCGGTGCCAACCGAGCGCTGGCCCAGCCATCCCGAGGCCCGGCGCGAGTTCCTGCAGAACTGGGACGAGACCTGGGGCGACCGCCGCCAGGAACTGGTGTTCATCGGATCGGGCCTGGATGAGGCCGCCACCACCGCGCGCCTGGACGCCTGCCTGATGCCGGAAACCGCAACTGGCTTTGACCCTGCCTGGGCATCATTGGATGACCCATTCCCAAGCTGGCGGCGCAGTGGCTGACCGCCGGGCCCGCCGCAACCTGAATTCCCGCCTGAAGCGGCGCCGCAGGGCAGGGAATCCGATGCAAACCTATGACGCGCTGCCGCCGCCATTGCGGCGGTGGCTGGCCGGGGCGTGCCTGCCCTGGAGCCCGGCCTCGGCGCTGCGGCTTTGGATCAAGGCGGATGGCAGCCGCAACCCCGCCGCCGCCGCTGCCCGGATGGATGCCGCCGAACAGGCAATGCTGAAACGCGATGCCCGGATCTGGGAGATGCACTGACTGCAACCGGGACACTGAAACCAGCCGCTTAGTGCCGCGGACAAAGAAACTTTCCGGGGCAAAGAGCCCGTATCTGATTTTAAGCTGCAATAGCTGTCCAACCGCCCTTCCGCAGGGCAGGCTGCAGCTTGGAGCATTGTGGCCGGGGCTGTCTGGTGTGGCCTGCTAGCAAGGGAATTCGAAGATAGGCGAGACAATGAGTGTGAACCTGGTAAGGGGGCAGCTTCAGCCTAAGCTATTCTCAGCAGTTCAGAAGGCCAGCCCTGACTCTTTTCCCCCACTGAAGTTACCGCCGTCATTTGCTGAATTTCCAGTCTGCCGGGTCGGGAAAACCTGCGTTGCACCAACGGGTGCGGAGGTTTTGAGATTCTTCCGATCGTGACCTGGGAAGGCCATCGTTAATGTCTAACCAGGGCATCATACTCTCAACACCAAGATGCACCGTTGGAGGGAAGTCTTCAGGATTGTCCAAAGTTGCGCTGAAGATGCCCAAAATCCCCTCTGGTTCTTCGGGATATCTCATTGTCATGGGGGAGCCGCATGTCGAGCAGAAGCCGCGTTCGGCAAAAGGCGATGACTTGAAATAAGTCGGCCGGGCGTTGGGAAACCTGACCGCAGGCTGCGGAAATACTGCCCAAACACTGACCGCGGCGCTGTTAGCGCGCTGGCACATCCTGCAATGGCAAAATCCGACGAACGTGGGAAGTTCACTGATCTCATAGCTGACTTCACCGCACATGCAGCGGCCAGTTACCAGCGACATCCGGTTCGCGAGACCGGCCTCCCATCCAACTTCAACTCTTCTTTCAAAGTGGGCCAATTTGGTTCGGTAAACGCGAATTGGCTCGATTATGTTTCTAACCTTCCGGTATCCTAAGTCGTCGAGGGCATGGTCTGTTTTCCCCTTGATCTGCTCATAGGCCGCTCCGGAGATCCATACCTCACCCGGCTCAGCAATCTCCTGAATCCGCGCCGCCACGTTCACACCATCTCCGAAAATATCGTGGGCTTCGACTATGACGTCCCCTAAGTTGATGCCGATGCGGAGATGTATCGCCTGTGCACCGCAACGCTCGGCGATAGCGCGCTGTACGGCAACGGCACATTCCACCGCATGAACTATGCTGTTGAACATGACGAGTGCCCCGTCGCCCATGAGCTTGATCACACGGCCTCGATGGGCTGCCACTTGAGGGGCGAATAAGTCCTGATGCAGTGCATGAAGCGCTGACAAGGTGCCGGTCTCATCCATCCCCATTAGGCTTGAGTAACCAGCCACATCCACCGACATTATGGCGGCCAGCCTGCGTTCACTGTTGTCCTTTACCACAATAGTTTTCCGGTTCATGTGTGTTCAATCAAGCTTAAAGAACCCGGCAAACTGAGTCCAACGGCAGGGGTGAAACTTCCTGATTTGAAGGCGTTGAATACTATTTGAGCTGCGGTAGAGATTCATCGCTGTTGGGCCAGTAGCTCCCCGCATGAACTGCGGAATCACCCGTCGGCATTTGATTCAATGTCGGGCGGTGCGACGGGTGGGGCGTTTACAGGGCTCTTTACTGCAGTGTTGCGCCGTGCCCCGCCCGGCTTTCCCCTTGCGCGCACCGGGGAATCCGCCTATACGCGCGCTGTCTATACAAGGGCGGTCAACGTCCGGGCGGCATATCTGAGCAGGGCTGAGGCACACCTCGGCCCTTTGTGTTTGTTTGATCAGATCTGCTCCGGGCCACGTTCTGTAGGGCGAAACCAAGACCGGCGGAGACAACCGCCCGGCCAGAAAACACTTAGTAAAGGAAACCTGAGACCTCATGGCTCAAAACGCATCGATGGAGGAATTCGAAGCCCTCCTGAACGAAAGCTTCGAAATGGACACCCCGGACGAAGGTTCGGTTGTCAAAGGCAAAGTGCTGGCAATCGAAGCCGGCCAGGCCATCATCGACGTCGGCTACAAAATGGAAGGCCGCGTTGATCTGAAAGAATTCGCAAACCCCGGCGAAGCGCCCGAAATCGCAGTTGGCGACGAAGTCGAGGTTTACCTGCGCTCGGCAGAAAACGCCCGTGGCGAAGCTGTCATCTCCCGTGAGATGGCCCGCCGCGAGGAAGCCTGGGACCGCCTGGAAAAAGCCTACGCAGACGATCAGCGCGTCGAAGGCGCGATCTTCGGCCGCGTCAAAGGCGGCTTCACCGTCGACCTGGGCGGCGCTGTTGCCTTCCTGCCCGGTTCGCAGGTTGACGTGCGCCCCGTGCGCGACGCCGGCCCGCTGATGGGTCTGAAGCAGCCGTTCCAGATCCTGAAGATGGACCGCCGCCGCGGCAACATCGTGGTGTCGCGCCGTGCGATCCTCGAAGAGTCCCGCGCCGAGCAGCGCGCCGAGGTTATCGGCAACCTGTCCGAAGGCCAGGCAGTCGACGGTGTCGTCAAGAACATCACCGAATACGGTGCGTTTGTTGACCTGGGCGGCGTTGACGGCCTGCTGCACGTCACCGACATGGCATGGCGCCGTGTGAACCACCCCTCCGAGATCCTGTCGATCGGCGAAACCGTCAAGGTTCAGGTCATCAAGATCAACAAAGAGACCCACCGCATCTCCCTCGGCATGAAGCAGCTGCAGGAAGATCCGTGGGATCTGGTTGGCGCCAAGTACCCGCTGTCCTCCGTGCACAAGGGCCGCGTCACCAACATCACCGAGTACGGTGCATTTGTTGAGCTGGAGCCGGGCGTCGAAGGTCTGGTCCACGTCTCCGAACTGTCCTGGACCAAGAAACACGTCCACCCGGGCAAAACCGTCTCCACTTCCCAGGAAGTCGACGTCATGGTTCTGGAAATCGACGGTGCCAAGCGCCGCGTCT
>JBFOLS010000768.1:0-8040 GCA_040830225.1 Leisingera sp. | reverse complement strand
CGACAGCATCATCCCGGTGCCTGATTCGGCCCGCCCCGTGGCGCTGGAAGTGGCCAATGCCACCGGCATCCGCTACCGCGAGGGGCTGGTGAAAAACCGCTACGTCGGCCGCACCTTCATCATGCCCGGCCAGGCCGAGCGGCAGAAATCGGTGCGCCGCAAGCTCAATGCCATCCCGCTGGAGTTCAAGGACCGCAATGTGCTGCTGATCGACGACTCGATCGTGCGCGGAAACACCATCAAGAAGATCGTGCAGATGTGCCGCGAGGCCGGTGCCAAGAAGGTCTATATCGCCTCCGCCTCGCCGCCGGTGAAATACCCGAACGTCTATGGCATCGACATGCCGACCAAGCATGAGCTGATCGCAAACGGCCTCACTGTCGAGGAAATCCGCGAAGAGCTGGGGGCGGATGCTCTGTTCTACCAAAAGCTCGAAGACCTGATCTGGGCGGCGCAGGAAGGCAACCCCGACATCCAGGGTTTTGACTGCTCCTGCTTTGACGGCAACTACATCACCGGGGTGACCGGCGATTACCTGGACGCGCTGGAAAGCAGCAGCCGGGTCAGTGCCAAGATCAAGGACATGCCCGCGCCCGGCGCCTCCTGGAACGCCTCCAAACTGGCTACCGGCTGACACCGGCCTCCCCCGGAGACCCGGGGGGTTTGAACTTCCGGCCGCATCCGCGTATGAGGGCCGCCAACTGTGCATCGGGGAGGCGCTGGCCATGATGGCCCGCGCCTTTTCCAATGCTCCTGACGAAAGGCCGCCTCTTGGACCCGCATCTTGCCCGCATGCTGACTTCTCCGCGCCAGTGCCGCTGCTGCGGCGCCACCTTTGCGCAGCTGCTCAGCCTGTCCTGCGACCGGCCCGATATCTGCTCCGAGGACATGGAGGTTGAGGACAACTCCGCAGTGCTGGCCACCCGCGGCGATATCCTGACCGACGACTTCTGCCGCCTGGGCGATCTGCGCTTCATCCGCGCCGTGCTGGCGGTGCCGCTAGCAAACAGCCGCGGCGAGGAGTTCATTCTCGGCACCTGGGCCAGCCTCAGCCGTGATGATTTCGACGCCTATCTGGACCTGTTCGAGATGCGGGAAACCGAGAAGCTGGGCGACCGGCCGGCCTGGCTTGCCAATGCGATCCCGCCGGACATGCCAATGCCAGCAGGCTGCATGCTGGAGATGCGCCCGGGCGGCCAGTATCCAGAGCTGAAGGTGACCGAGCAGAACCACCCGCTCTATCCTTTGCAAAAGGACGGCGCGTCGCTGGAGGAGCTCTTGGAGCTGCTCTATGCCTACGGCCACGACATGCCCTCGCTGGTGTTTGACGCCTGAGGCGCCGGCAGGCGCCTTTCCACGCATACCGGGCTTTCGGTCCGCGGCTTCCCGCCGATGGCTGCTGAACCGCCTTGAAGCCATGCCCGCGATTGCCCAGATACGCCCGGATCTTTTGGGGATGTAGAAAATGGCGAATGCAAAAGCGGCTGAGCGCACCTCTGCCAAGGTGGCGGGGCTTGCGACCCAGGACAATGCGGTGAACCGCGGCAACCTGAGCCTTCTGGGCCTGTTCGGCCCCGAGGACAGCCTGACCGCGCTTGTCCGCCTGCCCTCGGGGCGCACCCGCAAAGTGACGCGCGGCAGCCGCCTTTCCTCAGGCCGGGTGGTGGCAGTCGATGCGCAGGGGCTGGTGCTGAGCGCGGATGGCGAAACCGAGCGCCTCGCCATGCCCGGCAGCTAGGCCGCCGGGGCAAAAATCCTGGCCCGTTGCGCCGCCGGCAGCAGTTTGCTTGCCATGCTGGTCCGCTGGCCTCTTGACCTGCCCGGTGTCCCGCCGCAAGAAGGCGGCCATGACAGAAAAGCTTGCTCTCATCACCGGCGCCTCCCGCGGCCTTGGCAGTGCTCTTGCCGAGGCGCTTGCGCCCACTCACCACATCATTGCCGTTGCCCGCACGACCGGCGCGCTGGAAGAACTGGACGACCGGATCAAAGCAGCCGGAGGCAGCGCCACCCTGGCGCCGATGGACATCACGGTGCCGGAGGCCATGGCAACGCTTTGCCGCGGCATCCACGACCGCTGGGGCAAGCTGGACCTGTGGCTGCACACGGCAATCCACGCCACAGCCCTGTGCCCGGCGCCGTCTGTGGCGGCCAAGGACTGGACCAAGGCCGTGGCGATCAACGCCACCGCCGCATCGGTGCTGATCCCCTATGTGGCGCCGCTCCTGGGCCAGCAGGGCCGCGCCGTGTTCTTCGAAGACCCCAAGGCGGGCGAAAAGTTCTACGGCACTTATGGCGCCACCAAGGCGGCCCAGATGGCACTGGCCCGCAGCTGGCAGGCGGAAACCGAACGCACCGGCCCGCAGGTGAAGATCCTCGAGCCGCAGCCGATGGCCACCGCACTGCGCGCCCGCTTCCATCCGGGCGAGGACCGCGATGCCCTCACCCCGATCCAGGACGAGGCCGCGCGCCTGCTGCCGCAGATCCTGGCAGACTGAGACCCGCTGCTTGCCCGCGCCGCGCGCCTGCGCGGCGCCTGTTGCCTCCCTGCCCGCTTTTCCCTCCGAACGCTCCGGTTGCGGCGAAAGGCTTGCCCCCTTTCCTTACAGGCCATATTCAATCCGAAACGCGGTTGAACCTGGCAGGCAGCAGAACCCATGCGCATTCTGATCACCAATGACGACGGCATCAGCGCCGAAGGCCTTTCTGTCCTGGACGCCATTGCCCATGAAGTCGCAGGCCCCGATGGCGAGGTCTGGACCGTTGCGCCGGCGTTTGAGCAGTCCGGCGTCGGACATTGCATCAGCTACACCCGGCCCACCATGCTCAGCCAACTGGATGAGCGCCGCTTTGCCGCCGAAGGCTCGCCGGCCGACTGCGTGCTGGCAGGCATCCACGTGGCGATGCACGATCAGAAGCCGGACCTAGTGCTGTCGGGGGTGAACCGCGGCAACAACTCGGCTGAAAACGCGCTCTATTCCGGCACCCTGGGCGGTGCGATGGAGGCAGCGCTGCAGGGTATCCCGGCGATGGCGCTGTCGCAGTATTACGGGCCCGCCAACCGCGAGACAGACAATCCTTTTGAAGCCTCTGCCGTGCATGGCGCCGCGCTGGTCAAAAACATCCTGGCCGCCCAGCCGCAGGACACGCAGGACTACCGGCTGTTTTACAACATCAATTTCCCGCCGGTGCCGGCCGCGGATGTGAAGGGCACAAGGGTGGCCGCCCAGGGCTTCCGCCGCGGCAGCCATTTCTCGGCCGAGGAGCAGCTGTCGCCCACCGGGCGCCGCTACCTGTGGATCCGCGGCGGCAATCAGCATGTGGAGGCCACTCCCGGCTCCGACGCGGCCGTGAACCTTGACGGCTATATTTCCGTCACTCCGATGCGTGCCGACCTGACCGCGCATGCCTCCCTGGACGCGCTGAAGGCAATTGAAAGAGCCGGCGAATGAGCGGACCCGATCCGGAAACAAAGATGCAGTTTGTCTACTCGGTGCGCTCGCGCGGGGTGACGGACCAAAAGGTGCTGGAGGCAATCGAAGAAGTCGACCGCGGCCTGTTCGTGCGCGGCATCTTTGCCGAGCGCGCTTATGAGGACGTGCCGCTGCCGATCTCCTGCGGCCAGACCATCTCGCAGCCTTCTGTGGTCGGCATGATGACGCAGGCACTGCAGATTTCTCCGCGCGACACGGTGCTGGAAGTGGGCACCGGCTCAGGCTACCAGGCGGCAATCCTGTCGAAACTGGCGCGCCGGGTCTATACCATTGACCGCCACGCCCGGCTGGTGCGCGAGGCACGCCAAGTGTTTGACCGGCTGCAGCTTGCCAATGTGACCTCGCTGGTGGGCGACGGCAGCCACGGGCTGACCGAACAGGCGCCCTTTGACCGCATCATCGTGACCGCAGCCGCCGAAGACCCGCCCGGCCCTCTGCTGGCGCAGCTCAAGACCGGCGGAATCATGGTGCTGCCGGTCGGCCAGTCCGACCATGTGCAGACCCTGATCCGGGTCCGCAAGACCGAGGACGGGCTGGACTATGACGAGCTGCGCCCGGTGCGGTTTGTGCCGCTGCTCGAAGGCTTGGGCAAAGAAGTCTAGCGCTTGCGCCGTCTCATGCCGCTGTGAATTGAAATCACCCGGTGCAGCCCTTACACTAGCGGCGGATTTCAGCCGCCCGGCCAAGTCCATGGGCTATAGTGATTGACGCGAGAGAATCCCCGCGAAAAAGGGGAAGCGTGTTTTGAGGAGAGCAAGATGACCCGGACCACCCAAACCCGGACCGCGTTCCGCAGGCTGCCACGTTCAGTGCTGCCCCGGGCACGGCTGCTGGCCCTGCTGCCGCTGGCCGGGGTGCTGGCCGCCTGCCAAAGCCCGCTGGACTATGACCTGCGCGGCCAATTGGGCGCCTTCAACACCGCCGGCGCGGCCCAGTCCGCAACCTCGAACCGCCCGTCCCCGGATGACCGCGGGCTGATCACCTACCCTTCCTATCAGGTTGCGGTGGCCCGCCGCGGCGACACGGTTTCCGACGTCGCCGCCCGTATTGGCCTGCCGCCCGGGGAAGTGGCCCGTTTCAACGGCATGCAGTCGGGCGACAAGATGCGCCAGGGCGAGGTTCTAGCCCTGCCGCGCCGGGCCCCGGACAGCCTGCCTGCCGATGGCAGCGCTGCGCCGGGCTCGGTCGATATCGCCACCCTGGCTGGCCAGGCAATCGAAACCGCGCCGCTGACTTCGCCCAACCCGGGCTCGGTCACGCCAACCACCATTCAGCCGGTGCCGCAGCCGGAACCGGCCGTGGTTCAGGACGGCCCCGAGCCTGTTCGCCACAAGGTGAAGCGGGGCGAGACCGCCTATACCATCTCGCGGCTCTACCAGGTGCCGGTGAAGTCGCTGGCCGAGTGGAACGGTTTGGGCAGCGACTTTGGCGTGCGTGAAGGCCAGTATCTGCTGATCCCGCTGAAGGAAGAGCCCGCGCCGGAACTGACCCCGGCGGCTGCCGCAGCCCCCGCAGCGGTGACGGAACCCGGGGAAGGCACCGCAACCCCGGTGCCGCCCAGCGCCAGCCAGCCGCTGCCGGCCGAAAAGGTCGAACCCGCCGCGGTCAAACCCGCGGCTGAAACCCTGCCGAAACCGGAGCTGCCGGCGCCCAGCCGCAAAAGCGATGCGGCAATGGTTTACCCGGTGCAGGGAAAAATCACCCAGACCTATACCAAGGACCGGAGTGACGGCATCAGCATCGCCGCCGAAGCCGGCGCGCCGGTGAACGCCGCCGAGGCCGGAACCGTGGCCGCCATCACCAAGGATTCAAAGGGCGTTGCCATCATCGTTGTCCGCCACAGCAAGACGCTGATGACGGTCTACCAGAATGTCGAGGGCATCAGCGTCAGCAAAGGCGACCGGGTGGCCAGGGGCGAGAGAATCGCAGCCATCGGCAGCGGCGACAACTCGGACCTGCACTTCGGGGTCTGGGTGAACAGCGAAAGCACCGACCCGCTGAATTACCTGAACTGACGGCGGCAGATGCCTGCCAGCAATCAAAAAGCCCGGCTGTTCAGCCGGGCTTTTTCGCATATCAGGGCCTCAATGGTCCCGCGTCCTAGCGCAAAGCCACCCCGTGCCGACCCGCCAGATCGGTAAAGAACTGCCACGCCACCCGGCCCGAGCGGGAGCCGCGGGTTGCCTGCCATTCGATGGCTTCGGCGCGCACGGTGTCTTCGTCCGCCTCGACGCCGTAAGCCGCGCAGTAGCGCGAAATCATCGCCAGGTATTCGTCCTGATCGCAGGGATGGAAGCCCAGCCACAGGCCAAACCGGTCCGACAGCGAAACCTTCTCCTCCACCGCTTCCGACGGGTTGATGGCGCTGGAGCGCTCGTTCTCGATCATGTCCCGCGGCATCAGGTGGCGGCGGTTGGAGGTGGCATAGAACACCACATTCTCGGGACGCCCCTCGATGCCGCCGTCCAGCACTGCCTTGAGGCTCTTGTAGTGCTGGTCGTCATGACTGAATGAGAGATCATCGCAGAACAGGATGAACCGGTGCGCCGAGCCGCGCAGGTGATTGAGCAGCCGCGCCACCGAGGGCAGATCCTCGCGCTGCAGCTCCACCAGTTTCAGCTGCGGGTGATCGCCAACCAGCGAGCCGTGCACGGCCTTGACCAGGCTCGACTTACCCATCCCACGCGCGCCCCACAGAAGCGCGTTGTTGGCGGCAAACCCTTGCGCAAAGCGGCGGGTGTTATCCAGCAGCGTATCGCGCGAGCGGTTGATGCCGACCAGCAGGTCGAGATCCACCCGGTTCACGGTTTGAACAGGTTCCAGCCGCTCCGGCCCCACATGCCAGACGAAAGCAGAGGCCGCGTTGAAATCAGGGGTTTCCAAAGGTGCGGGAGACATCCGCTCCAGCGCCTCGGCAATGCGGGTCAATGCGATCTGGTCCATGGGGTGCCTCCGTCCGTCAGTTGACGGATTTCAAAGCATGTTCCGGCGAGGGCAGCAAGGGGGGGAAGACATGACGGGCTTACGGCCCCTCATTCCAGGAATACTCAGCAGCCATTTCAGCAGACCCTCGGATGCTTCGCGACGGCCTCAATTGACACCTGAGCGGAACAGAGTCACTTTTTCCATTCCAGCCTATGGATGACATGCTGCCCCTCAAGACCTCTGATCGGCACAGTCAGGGTGTTGGAAAAACGGAACTCCCGTGTTTTTTCAACCATCGCGCGGGTCGTGTCCGACACAAGGATTTCACCTGCAGTGGCCTGGGTGGTTATCCGCGCGGCCTTGTTAACGACAGTCCCGAAAAAATCACCGCGCGCCTGAACGACTTCACCAGTATGAATGCCAATGCGCAGACCCAAATGAGCTTCTGCGGTCACCGTTGAGACAGCATCCTGTATTTGGATGGCCGCCCGGAGAGCTTCCTGCGTAGAAGGAAAGCTGGACAATGTTCCATCCCCGAGCGACTTCACGAACTGGCCGCGATGCGCCTTCACTATGTCCTCGACAACGCGGAAATGATCATTGATCAGCACCGACCAGCGCTGGTCGCCCATCGTTGCCGCCAGCTTTGTGCTGCCTTCCAGGTCGGTGAACAGCACGGAAGCCAGCCCTTCAGTCTGGTTTAATGCGGGGCCTTCATCGCGTGCGGCGTCTACCAGACGTTGAATTGCGGTCTGCTCCTTCCCCATGTGGACAATATTGGGCACCGGAGCCGAACCATGGCGATGTATGATTTTCCACCCTGCGCCTTCCAGGACAAAGACAAGTGTCGTGCGTTGCAGGCTTGCCTCGGGCAGACCTTCAAAATGGATGCGGTGAACAAAGGAGGACCAGCCGGTTTCGCCGTTCTCAAAGGCTTCCGCCTCCACTTCCTCGGCGGAGAGCAATGCCGGAATCTCTGCGAAAAACCCAGCCACCCCTTCACCAACCACGGCCCCGTTCCAGTATTCGTTCTCCGCTGTTCCGATAAAGCGCAGCGCATCGGCAGAGGACATGAAGTCTTTCAGGACTTCAGTGTTCCCGTTGACGATCGCCTGATGCCAGCGCCTTGAAACCGCCAGAAGTTCTGGTGATGGCCGGATCATTTCCGCCACCGCTGCCATCGGCAAAGCACTGTGACGCCCAGTTCTGCCAACAAAGCCTCCAAAACAATACCTTTAGGCCCATGCTGCCGAGGTTGGGGGGCAGCAATCAAGCGTTTTGTTCGGATCCCAATGGATGGTCTGCCCCGATCAGGCTCCAAGCGGGCCGAAAACCTGTAAGGGCAATCATCAAAATAGCCTCATCCCTGGCGCGCCTTTCTGCCTCAAACCATCTGCGGCTTTTTTGTGTTTGCCATCCTCGGACTTGAACCATGCCGCCAGCGGGCCGTCGGGATGGGCGGGCATCTCCTCTTCATCGTCATAGCAGCCATCGGCGCGCAGTTGCGCCTCGCACTTCTTCCCGGCGCGGCCGGCCGGGAAGACCGGCAATAGCCGCAAACCGAAACAAGCCGACCCGCAAAATCCGAGCGTTCCTACCCGAAAAACGAAATGCAGAAGCGGGT
>JBFOLS010000767.1:0-6062 GCA_040830225.1 Leisingera sp. | reverse complement strand
TTCCTTGAGGTTTTCCAGGCGGCCTGGCGAGTCCGGGTTCTTGTCGTTCTGCCACATGGCGGTGTAGCCCGATTCATCCAGGATGATCTCGGCCAGCTCCATATGGGTCATGTCAGCGTCACCGGCCATATGGCCCCAGCGGGCAATGCCTTCGACCAGCTGGCGCAGGGCGCCGCCGCCCTTGCCCTTTATCTGGCCGGTCTCAACTGCAAGACGCGCGCCCTCAACCAGCGAAACGCCGTGTTCGCGAGCAATGCCCTGGATGGTCTGCTGCGCCTTGTCGCCGAGGCCGCGTTTGGGGGTGTTTACAATGCGTTCGAACGCCAGGTCATCGTCGGGCGAGACCACCACGCGGAAATAGGCCATGGCGTCGCGGATCTCCATCCGCTCATAGAACCGCGGGCCGCCGATCACCCGGTACGGCAGGCCTATGGTGAGGAAACGGTCCTCAAACGCGCGCATCTGATGCGAGGCGCGAACCAGGATGGCGATCTCGTCGAGACCAAACTTGGAAAAAGCTGCTTCTAAAGAAAGCCCCTCCTGCTGTCGGGTTGTTAGTTCCCAAATGAGATCTTTCCTACTTTCCTCTGCTAAGAAGCTCTCACGCTGCTTTAGCCGATCCAGTACCTGCTCCCTGCTGTTAAGCCCTTTGAAAACACCTAGTTCGTCAAGGCGCTCTACTTCCCTCATCATTTGTTCTGACCGAGAATTCTCCCGCCGTTTGGCAAAAGGTGAACTACCATTAACAAGGTCTTCAATCTGCTCGCCGATCCAGCGGGCCTCTTCTTCGCCGTCCCAATGGCCGATCAAACAAACCTTTTCGCCGTTCTCTGCGGCCGTCCACAGCTCCTTGCCCAGACGGCCGGCATTGCCGCGGATCACATTGGAAGCGGCAGCCAGAATATGGCCGGTGGAGCGGTAGTTCTGCTCCAGCCGCACCACCATGGCGCCGGGAAAGTCCTTTTCGAAGCGCAGGATGTTGCCGACCTCGGCGCCGCGCCAGCCGTAGATCGACTGGTCGTCGTCACCGACGCAGCAGACGTTCTTATGCGCGCCCGCCAAGAGCCGCAGCCACAAGTACTGAGCAACGTTGGTATCCTGGTATTCGTCCACCATGATGTAGCGTAACCAGCGCTGGTACTGCTCCAGCACGTCCGGGTGGTTCTGGAAAATCGTCACCATGTGCAGCAGCAGGTCGCCGAAATCCACCGCGTTCAGCTCGCGCAGGCGGGTCTGGTACAAAGCATAGAATTCGGTGCCGCGGCTGTTGTAGGCACTGGCGTCGCCTGCGGGCACCTTTTCCGGCGTCAGCGCGCGGTTTTTCCAATCGTCGATGATGTTGGCCAGCATCCGGGCGGGCCAGCGCTTGTCGTCGATGCCTGCGGCCTGGATCAGCTGTTTCAAGAGCCGGATCTGATCGTCCGTATCCAGAATGGTGAAGTTTGACTTCAGCCCCGCCAGTTCCGCGTGGCGGCGCAGCAGTTTCACGCAGATCGAGTGGAAGGTGCCCAGCCATGGCATGCCTTCAACCGCCTGGCCGAGCATGCCGCCGACGCGCTCCTTCATCTCGCGGGCGGCCTTGTTGGTGAAGGTGACCGACAGGATCTCGTTCGGACGCGCCCGGCCGGTGCTGAGGAGATGCACAATGCGGGTGGTCAGCGCCTTGGTCTTGCCGGTGCCGGCGCCGGCCAGCATCAGAACGGGTCCGTCGAGGCATTCCACCGCCTCGCGCTGCGCCGGGTTCAGCGCGTCCAGATAAGGCATCGGCCGCGCCGCCATGGCGCGGGACGACAGCGATGCGCCCTCAAAGGCGTCCATTTCGTCAAAACTGCTCATGGGCGTGATCCTAGCGTGATTCAGGTCTGTCGGGAAGAGGACGTTCACACTCTGTTCACCCTCAACTTACGGCGCATGCCAGTTACCGGCTGCCATGGTTAAGTTGCATTGTCTTTATTCTTCCTAAAGCGCAACCGCTGAAATTTACCATTTGGCAGGCGCAAAACGCGATCCTATCCCAAAGTTCGTTTTTTTTGGAAATATGACATGCGGAATCATGTGGCCCGGACGCTGTTCAACCGGCTCAAGACATTCTCTCTCTTCTTTGCCTTGCTTTCTGTCGCAGGGCTGGCGGCTTGGGCAGTTCTTGCGGTTCCGGCCCCTATTGTTGACCGGATGCTGGAGGCGGATCTTCGAAAACAAGCCGACCTCTGGCAGCGCAACGTTCTGCTGCACCTCAACAATAGCGAAGATGCCTTTGTCCTTGGCTATCTGGAAGATCATGACGCAGAATTCCTTGGCCTTGTCCCAAAGACCTCTGACGTTTACAGGCTGAAGCTTTTCGAGGCGGATGGAACCATTTTCTGGTCCACCCGGCCCGAGGACATCGGAGAACGGAATACCAAGCCCTATTTCCAATCCGCGGTTTCCCGGGGGCTTGTGTTCTATAAGCACGAAGAAAAGCCGGCAACCGAGGTGGACGGGCTGAGGACAGCCGTCAATCCGGATGGCTCGATCCCGCTCCGCGAAGTGGCAGAGGTGTATTCGCCGGTGATGCACGAGGGCATCTTTATTGGCGCTATCGAGTTTTACTCGGACATCACTGAGGTGCGGAACACTTTCATCAGCCGCGTCCGGATTTCTCTGGCCCTGATTTCGGTTGTTGTGCTTGCCGCGATGACCATCGTCTCGGTCGTTGTTTACAAAAGCAACCGCCGCAGCGTGCGGCAAATCGAGGAAAGGTCGGCCAAGGATCATGAAATCATGGCCAATCAAATGCAGCTGGCGCGCGAGGTGAAGCTGCTGGGAGAGCTGAATGAATGGCTGCAGTCCTGCCGCTCGCTGGGTGAGCTGTTTGAAATGGTGTCGGAGTTCATGAGCCATCTGCTGCCGGACGCAGAAGGCAGCGTCTATGTGTTCTCCAATTCCCGGGATGTTCTGGACGGCTGCGTGAGCTGGAACGGCGGCAGCCACAAGGATCATATCCACCCGGGCGAATGCTGGGGCCTGCGCCGCGGGCGCACCTATGAATTCGGATCGACCGAGGTGGCCTTTACCTGCGAACACGCAGAGCCTCATGACGGGCGGCCCTATTTCTGCTTCCCGATCCTGGCGCATGGGGAAACCGTCGGGCTGATGCATTTGCGGGCACGGCCGAGCCGCGCCGGGGATTTCGCCGACTGCAAATCCCTTGCGCAGATGTGCGCCGAACAGATCAGCATGGCCATTGCCAATGTGCGGATGCGCGACCAGCTGCATGACCAGTCGGTGCGCGACCCGCTGACCGGGCTTTACAACCGCCGCCACATGACCGACAGCCTGCGCAAGCTGATCCATGCCAGCGAGCTGCGCGGCACGCCGCTGAGCGTGGTGGGCGTGGATGTCGATCACTTCAAGAAGTTCAATGACAATCACGGCCACGACGCAGGCGATATGGTGCTGCGCGCGGTCGGCTCGGCGCTGGAAAAGGCCTGTGACGGGGACGAGGTTGCCTGCCGCCCGGGCGGCGAGGAATTTACCCTGATCCTGCCGGGCGTGACGCCGGAAGATGCTGTTACGCGGGCCGAACTGCTGCGGCAGGCGGTCGAGGACATCACCGTGCGCTACGGCGAGAAGAACCTGCCGACCATTACCATCTCCGCCGGCGTGGCGCATTTCCCCAAGCACGGCCTGATGCCGCAGGAACTGCTGCGGGCCGCCGATGAGGCACTGTACGCCGCCAAGGCAAAGGGCCGGAACCAGATCTGCATTGCTTCTTTGGACAAGGATGATGCCAAGGCCGGGGAAGCTGCCCCTCCTGCCCTGCCGAAAGCGGGCTGACACGTCCCTAACGCATCACGGGGGCTGGACATTTTCAGCCCCCGCGCTCCAAATGCGCGGATGGATCTGCATCAGCGCTACCCCGGTCTCGATGATCTGAAACGCCGCGCCAAGGCACGGCTGCCGCGGTTTGTCTGGGACTATCTGGACAGCGGCACCGGAACAGAAGCGGCCCGCGCGGGCAACCGTGCCGGTCTGGACCGGATCGGTTTTTTTCCCTCCATCCTGCACGGGGAAATGACGCCGGACCTGGAATGCCGGTTTCTTGGAACCCGCCGCGCCCTGCCCTTTGGCATCGCGCCGGTAGGCATGTCCGGGCTGATCTGGCCGGACGCCGAAACCATCCTGGCCCGCAGCGCCGCAGAGGCCGGCATCCCCTTCTGCCTTTCTACGGTGGCCAGCCAGTCGCCCGAGGACCTGGCACCGCATCTGGGTGAGGACGCATGGTTCCAGCTCTACCCGCCCAAGGATGAAGGCATACGCGGTGATCTGCTGGCGCGGGCCCGGGACGCCGGTTTCAAAACGCTGGTGCTGACCGTGGATGTGCCTGCGGCCTCGCGCCGGGAAAGGCAGACCCGCTCCGGGCTCACCCAGCCGCCGCGCCTGACGCCGCGGCTCTTGGCGCAGGTTGCGCAGCGCCCGGCCTGGGCTCTTGGCATGGCCCGGCAGGGCATGCCGCGGATGCGCACGCTGGACAAGTATATCAGCGCACCGCAGGCAAACCTGCCGCCCACCGCGCATGTCGGCTATCTGCTGCGCACCTCGCCGGATTGGGGCTATGTCGACTGGCTGCGGCGCAATTGGGACGGGCCCTTTGTCATCAAGGGGGTGCTGCGCGCAGAGGACGCAATCCGGCTGCAGGAAGCCGGCGCAGATGCGCTTTGGGTATCCAACCATGGCGGCCGGCAGTTCGACGGCTGCCCGGCTGCCATTGATCTGCTGCCCGCCATCCGCGCCGCCGTTGATATTCCGCTGATCTTTGACAGCGGCATCGAAGGCGGGCTGGATATTCTGCGGGCAATGTCGATGGGGGCGGACTTCGTGATGCTGGGGCGCGCTTTCCACTATGCCTTGGCGGCCTTGGACACCGCAGGGCCTGCGCATCTATGCGATATGCTGGCCAAGGATATGCAGGCCAACATGAGCCAGCTTGGCCTGTCGAGGCTCAGCGCCATAGGCCGCCTGCAGCCGCAGAAACTGGGCTGAATGCGCACATCGGCAGCGCATTTCGTACGATATGCGCCAAATTGCGCCAAAATGACGCATCTGCGGCATCAAATTCTCTCTGCGCCGCAGCAAAAATGGTTACAAAATCATGCCGCGCGTGCAAAATTCCGGCAGATTCTGCATCCTTAGCAGAAGGCACAAGAACGCCCGTCCGGCACCCGGAACGGGCAAAACGCGGATCAGGAATGGAAAAACAGGCCGCATGCGAGCGCCATCATGCCGGAAATACCCAGAACTACGTCTATACGTACCGCTAATATCCGCCTAACACTGCACCAACTTGCACGGACCCCGAGGGTGAAATGACCGACTTCAAGAAAATCCTGATTGCCAACCGTGGCGAGATCGCGATCCGCGTGATGCGCGCAGCCAACGAGATGGGCAAGCGCACCGTCGCCGTCTACGCCGAGGAAGACAAGCTCGGCCTGCACCGGTTCAAGGCGGATGAGGCCTACCGGATCGGCGAAGGCATGGGCCCGGTGGCGGCCTATCTGTCGATCGACGAGATCATCCGCGTGGCCAAGGAAAGCGGCGCTGATGCAATCCACCCCGGCTATGGCCTCTTGTCGGAGAACCCGGATTTCGTGGATGCCTGCGCCCGCAACGGCATCACCTTCATCGGACCCAAGGCGGAAACCATGCGCGCGCTTGGCGACAAGGCCTCGGCCCGGAAAGTGGCGATCGCAGCCGGAGTGCCGGTCATTCCGGCAACCGAAGTGCTGGGCGACGATATGGCCGCAATCCGCAAGGAAGCTGCCGAGATCGGCTATCCGCTGATGCTGAAAGCCTCCTGGGGCGGCGGCGGCCGCGGCATGCGGCCCATTCACGGCGACGATGAGGTCGAGGAAAAAGTGCTGGAAGGCCGCCGCGAAGCGGAAGCTGCTTTTGGCAACGGCGAGGGTTATCTGGAAAAGATGATCACCCTCGCCCGCCATGTCGAAGTGCAGATCCTGGGCGACAAGCACGGCGAGATCTATCACCTTTTTGAGCGTGACTGCTCGGTGCAGCGCCGCAACCAG
>JBFOLS010000766.1:0-3790 GCA_040830225.1 Leisingera sp. | reverse complement strand
GACTGGCGACTTGTTCCCGGTAGAGACCGGCAAGGCTTGGGTGCAGCAGGACCGGCGCCCCTGACTGCGCCTCCTGCAGTTCAGCTTCCAGCTCTTCTTTGCGAGCCTCCAGCGCTGTCATCTTGTCTTTCATGCTCGGATGAAACATGCCATCGCTGATGGCTTCGATGATGTTGCTGATCTTGCCAGCAACTTGCGCCAGCTCGCGTTCCGCCTTGGCGCGGTCCTGCTGGATCGTTCCTGCAAGCCGGTTGTATTCCATCTGGTAGGCGCGGGTGAACTCCGCAATCAAGTCCGGGTGCAAAAGCTGGTCTTTGAGGCCGTTCATGCCGACAATGATGCCGGTAAAGCCCAAGCCCGCCATCACATCGCCGCGCAGGCGGTAGTTGACGCCGAAGATCTCCGAAACGCCGGCCAGGGCGGACAAGGCGCCGCTCAGGCACATGACGATCAGCACAGTGCGGGTGACATTCACCCCTTTGAACCGCAGCGCGGTCGGGTTGAAGCCCAGGGCGCGAATCTCAGAGCCCAGGGGCGTTTTCTTGAGGACTACCCAGCAGAACGCGGCTGCGGCCAGGGCAAGCAGGAACCCGATATGCAGCTTCACGCCATCTGCCAGCAGCGGCAGGTGGAAGTTCTCCGCAAACACCGGCGTCTGGTGATAGGAGGTAGAGCCTTCCGCTGTCCACGGCCCGCCTGCCAGAAGGTAGGAAAGCAGATAGACGACCACATAGTTCAGCATCACGGTTGAGATGATCTCATTGACTTGGAACCGGATCTTCAGCCAGCCGCACAGCCCTCCCAGGGCACCGCCGCCGGCTATTGCAGCCAGGATGATAACAGGGATCGCGATCAGCCACGGGGCGCCGCCTAAGTACAGGCTGGCCCAATAGCCGCACATGGTGCCGGCAAACATCTGGCCTTCCTGGCCGATGCTTCAGATTTCCGCCCTAAAGGCGATCACGGTGGCCAGGCCGGTGAAGATCAGCGGCGTTGCAGCAACCAGGCTCTGCAGCACCGCCTCCCAGCTGCCAAAGGCGCCTTCATAAAGCGCGCCAAAGCCTTCCGAGACGCTGGCGCCGCTTGCTGTAATCAACAGGGCCGAAGCGCCAAAGCCCAGAACCAAGGCCATAACATAGGCCGCAAACTGGGCCTGCAGCCTGCAGATGCGCGGGGGGTGACGGAGATCATGCGGCCTCCTCCATCAATTGGCCCGCCATCAGCAGGCCGATTTCTTCGAGATTGGTTGTGGCGGCATCAACGATCCCCATCAGGCGGCCCTGAAACAGCACGCCGATCCGGTCGCAAAGGTTAATCAGGTCTTCCAGCTCGGATGAGGCGATCAGCACCGCGACGCCTTCGGCGCGCTTCTCCAGCAGTTTGGTGTGGATGTATTCGATCACCCCCACGTCGAGCCCGCGGGTCGGCTAGTTGGCCAGCAGCACCCGCGTCGCCAGCCGCTTTTCCCGGGCCAGGATCACCCGCTGGGCATTGCCGCCCGACAGGTTTCCGGCCGGGGTCTCTGCCGAAGGGGCAGAGATCTGAAATTCTTTGATCATCTGCTCGGCGGTGACCCGCATTTTCGGGAAATCCAGCATGCCGCCGCGGGCAAAATAGCCGCGGTGGTCGCCAAGGATCAGGTTTTCTTCGATCGACAGTTCCGGCACCAGCCCCTCGACAAAGCGGTCGTCTGGGATATGCCCCAGCCCCATGTCCTTGATGGTGCCGGCGCTAAGACCGCTGATCTCATCCCCGTCCAGTGTGATCCGCCCCGAGGCAGGCGTCCGCACTCCGGCGATGACCTCCATCAGCGGGTTCTGGCTGTTGCCCGCCACGCCCGCGATCCCGAAAATCTCGCCCTGATGGATCGTTAGGGAGATATTGCTCAGCTCGGGCTTTTGCCCCTTGCGTCCGACAGTGATGTTCTCCAGCACCAGCCGGGCAGGCCCGGTGGCGGACGCCTGCCGCTTTTTCGGCTCCAGGTCGCGCCCGACCATCATGCGCGTCAGTTCTTCCGGCGAAGTTTCGCAAGTGGCGCGGATTCCTGCCACCTGACCTTGGCGCAGCACCGCCACCCGGTCGGCCTGCATCACTTCGTCCAGGAAATGCGAGATCAGGATCAGCGCCACGCCGTCCGCTTTCAGTTTTTCGATGATCCGGAACAGTTTTCTGGAGTTCTCGATATCCAGCGTGGCGGTAGGCTCGTCCAAGATCAGCAGGTCGGCGTCAAAATAGAGTGCCTTCAGAAGCTCGGCCCATTGCTGCTCGCCCACCGACAGATCCCGCACCAGCGCGTTGGGGTCGATATCGATTCCGTAAGTATCGCAAATCCGCCGCAGCTTCGCTTCGGCCTCGCACCACCCCTTTTTCCGACCCGATCACAATGTTCTCCAGCACGGTGAAATCCGGCACCAGCACGAAATGCTGATGCACCAGCCCGATGCCGGAACGGATGGCGTCGGCGGCGGACTTCATTCTCAGCAGTTCGTCTTTGTAGAGAATTTCGCCTTTGTCCGGGGGGAGCAGACCGGTCAGACAGGCCGAAAGCGTCGATTTTCCGGCACCGTTCTCGCCGAAGAGGCACAGCAATTCCCCCGCATGGACCAAGAAACTGATGTTGCGGTTGGCGCGCACAGGGCCAAAGCTCTTGCAAAGCCCGCGGGCTTCAATGGTGGGGGTAGGCATCGTTGATTTCCTGGATGTTCCGGCCTCCTGCCAAGGCAGGAGGCCAAGGTCTCGGTCAGTCGGAAGCGGGCAGCGACAGTTCCACCGGGATCGCCAGGTCGCCGGCGGCGATCTGTGCGGACAGCGCGGCGATTTCGTCTTTCAGGCCGGCCGGCAGCTTGTCCTTATAGGCGTGGAAGCCGGACAGAGCGCTGCCTCCCACAGCCATCGGCACCCATTTCTCGGTGGTGTTGCCGTCATAGGGCGTGCCGTTGGCGGCAAAGTCGTACCACTCGCCGATGACCCAGTTGATGTCCTCGGTCCAGGAGGTCAACGCGCTGGCAACCACCGAGTCCGGAGAGGTCTCGCCATGATCGACGTAGTTGCCAAAGCACATGATGCCGGCCTTTTCACAGGTCTCGAAGCTTTCGACCAACTGGAATGTCAGGTCAGCCCCGGCCGCAATCTGGGCATTGGTGAACTGCTCTGCCTTGGCCGGGTCATACCAGCTTTCGATAAAGGCGACCTTGCGCTGCACACCCGGGTTCACCGACCGGGCGCCTGCAAAGAAACTGTTGATCTGATCGTTCACATCTTCAGATGGGAATTGGCCGACCACACCGACCACATCGTTCTCGGTCAGCCGGCCAGCCAGCACGCCAAGCAGATAGGAGGGCTCATGCGCGCGCTTGTAGACCCAATAGGCGTTGCCGCCCAAACCTTCGTTGCCGGAGCCCACCAGGGCAAACAGGATGTCCGGGTATTTTTCCTGCAGCGCTTTGACCTGATCCGAGTAGCTGCTGTGCGCCCAGATGATCTGGTAGCGGCCGGTCTTGGCCAGAAGCTCCATCGCATCACCGGCATCTTCGCCCCATTTACCGTTGATGTTCTTGTAGGAAATCTCCAGCCCGTGCGGTGCGGCTTCGATCACGGCGTCCAGATCGCGGAGCAGGGTGGCGTCCCCGGCCGCTTCCGGGCCGGTGGCAAGAATGAGGCCGATGCCCAATTCCTTTGGTGCTTCGGCGGCAGCGATCCCGGCTGCTGCGGCGAATGGCAGTGCAGCAAGTGCTGCTTTTTTGAGAATGTTCATGGGTTCTTCCTCCCGTTGTTGGCTTCCTGTGGACGG
>JBFOLS010000765.1:0-2575 GCA_040830225.1 Leisingera sp. | reverse complement strand
GGCAGCACGGCGCGAGGAGCAGGACGCCGCAGGCTGGAAACCCGCCGAGCCGCGCAAGCGCAAGGTCTCCAAGGCGCTGAAAGCCTACGCGCTGCTGGCCACTTCGGCGGCAAAGGGTGCCGTCCGCGCGCTGCCTGACGAAGACTGAAGCCAGTCCTGAGAGGACAACATACAAAGCCCGCCGCCCCAACCGCGGCGGGCTTTTTCCTTGCCGGGCTCCAGATACTGGCCGCGAAAGCCCCGAGCTGCTGTTCCTTGCCTCTGTGATCGGTTTGCCTGACCGACATCCGTTCCGCAAGCTCACCCATAAGGGAAAGCGAAAAAACCCCCACACGCATTAAGGTTGCGGTTTTCGGCCTAGTTGTCCAAAACGGATTCATAATAAAAGATTTCGAGGAGCACTATGTTTAGACTACTCGCTGCGGTTCTGGCTGTGGCCGTACCCGCCGCCGCACAAGCAGCCCCCCAAAAATACCTGTGTGACTTTACTGGCCACGACTCGCTCCGCGAGGTCGATGATGGCGGTTTTGTATCAGACAAGTACCTGCTGGAAATTGACGCGGCAAACAGCACTGCAACAGCATATGACGCCCTTGCCCATAATGTGGACGGCGCCCCGGTCGCTGCGAAATTCACCCGGAAACGTGATGGACAGTACCGGCTGCGATGGAAACTTGCCCAGGTGCCGGTCATCATCACAAAAACCGTTGACTACGGCATACCGGACGTCATCGAAACCACGTTCACTATGCGGTATTCGGTGCTGCTTGATCCCGAAGCATTGCAAGGAAAGCTTTCTGCCAGTGGTGCAGGTGAAAGGTTCACCTCCTCGGCAAAACTGGGGTGCCAGAAAACTAATAAGTCTCTGGCGTTCCGCTAAATGCCTTGTCCCGGCGCCTCGCCAGCGGCGCCGGGACCACGTTTTCTGTTGCATCTATGTTGGCGTAGGAGCCCCTGCCCAAGCTTTACTCCCCCAGCTTGGCGTGCACCTCGTCCAGGTCGATCTCGCCCACCGGCATCTTGTTGGCCGGGTTCTCGAAATCGTATTTGAACAGCTCGAAATCACGCTTGTAGATCTCGTAGACCAGATGCATCGACAGGTCGTCGAAATAATCCTCGACCGGGTGGGCGCGCTTGGGGCCGTGGCCTTCGCTTTCGTTGAACCGCGGGATTGACGCCAAATCAACCGTATGCGGGGTTTCGATCGCGTCCAGCACGCCCTGCATCCCGTCGTTGAAGGCTTCGGTCCAAAAGATCCTGTCGTAGCGGCCGCCGTTGTGGATGAAGGTCGAGACATGCCCCGACATCGCCGACCAGTGGATATCCGGGTCCATCGGGCGGCGCCAGCGGATGGTGTCGCGGGCAAACAGCAGGAAGCGGCGGAAGCTGGCGATCTGATCGAACTCCTGCTTCCCGTCATCGCCGCCCACTTCGATGCCGTATTCATAGGCCAGCTTGGGCACTAGATTGCCGCGGTAGCGGCGTCCGTTGCGCTGGATGCCGCAGATCTTGTCGAAGAAGGAACTGAGGATGCGGGTATAAGGATTCCGCACGCAGGTGAAGGCAAAAGACCGGTGGCCGCGCACATTGCGGGTGATCGGTCCCTGGCTGTGCTCCAGTGCCCATTTGTGCAGCCCCCCTTTGGCGTCATGGATATCGCCGTCGAAAAACTCGCCATGGTCGGAGTAATAGAGGATCTGCCCGATCGTCGAGCAGGCGCATTTCGGCACCACCCGGTAAACCACACTTTCACTTTCCGTCATCCAGGTGCCGGGGAACCCCATCCGCTGCCCTCTTCATTCTGATGCGCCGTTACCCGCAGTCATCGCATATGTTTACCGAAACGGGAACTATCTGGTTTATTCGTGCCTAAAGGCCCCTTATCAAGGGAAACAATCAGGTAAAACAAGGCAGTCCGTCCGCACTATGGCAAAAATCGCATATATTCTGCTCTGCCATAAAGACCCTGAGGCGATCATCCAGCAGGCCGAAAGGCTGACGGCTGCCGGCGACTATATGTCCATTCACTTCGATGCGCGTGCCTCGGCGGAAGACTTTCAGCTGATCCGCAGCGAACTGGCGGACAATCCCAATGTTGCCTTTGCCCGCAAGCGGATCAAATGCGGCTGGGGCGAGTGGTCGCTGGTCGAAGCCACGATCTACGCCTTGCAGACCGCGGCCGAGGAATTCCCCCGCGCCACCCATTTCTACATGCTGTCAGGCGACTGCATGGCGGTGAAGACCGCGGAATACGCCCACCGTTTCCTGGATGAGCACGACTGCGATTTCAGCGAAAGCTTCGATTATTTCGAAAGCGACTGGATCAAGACCGGCTGGAAAGAGGAACGGCTGATATACCGCCACTATTTCAACGAACGCACCCAGAAGAAGCGTTTCTACGCTATGTTTGAGGCGCAAAAGCGCCTCGGTCTGACGCGGAAGATCCCCGCCGATATCCAGGTGCAGATCGGCAGCCAGTGGTGGTGCCTGCGGCGGCGCACCGTGGAGTGGATTCTCGACTTTATCGCCAAGCGCAAAGATGTGATGCGGTTCTTCCGCACCACCTGGATCCCGG
>JBFOLS010000764.1:0-2600 GCA_040830225.1 Leisingera sp. | reverse complement strand
CAGCCGGAGAGCTGCCCTGCTGGGAGCCGGCGGCGCAGCCGGGTGGGGGCTTTCGCGGTGGCTGGGGCCTGACCTGCCGGTCTACGACGGCACCACCCGGATCATTGCAGCGGATGACGGCAGCATCTTGAATGACGCCAGCGGCCTGTCGGCAACGCCGATCCATAAACATATGACTTTAAAGGAGGATGCGGGCGACGCGCTGATTGCCGCCGTCCGGCGGGAGCTGGCCGAAGCCAAATCCGCAGGCCGCCCTTTCAACGTCGGCGCCGCGCGCCATTCGATGGGCGGGCAGGCAATCCCGCGGAACGGCACCGCGGTGACTTTCGACAATGGCGGCGTTGAGATTGACAGCGGAAACCAGACCTACCTGGCTCATGCCGGTGCGCGCTGGTCGCAGGTGATTGCAGCACTGGACCCGGCAGAATGGTCGCCCAAGGTGATGCAGTCGAACCATGATTTTGGCGTTGCCGCCACCTATTCGGTAAATGCCCACGGCTGGCCGGTGCCATTTGGCCCGATGGGGTCAACGGTGCGGTCACTGCGGATGGTGCTGCCATCCGGCGATCTCGCAACTTGCTCGCCATCAGAGAACACCGCGCTTTTCAATATGGCGATGGGCGGTTACGGGCTGATCGGCGTCATCGTCGATATGGAAGTGGAGATGGTGAAGAACACCCGGCTGTCCCCGTCTTTCGAGGTGATGGAAGCAGGCAGGTTTGCCGCCGCATTCCGGCGGGCCATTGAGGACCCGGAAATCACAATGGCCTACGGCCGTCTCAACGTCGAACGCGCGGCCTTCTTCCAAAAGGCGCTTCTGGTGACGTACCGCGAGACCGCGGATCAGTCGGAGCTGCCGCCTGCCTCCGGCTCCGGCTGGATGTCCCACGCCGCCAGCCGCCTGTACCGGGCGCAGCTTGGAAATGAGACTTTCAAGTCCTTCCGCTGGTGGAACGAAACACAGCTGGCCCCTTCGCTGGGATCGGGGGATGCCATTCGCAATTCCTTGATCAACGAGCCAGTGGTCACGCTGGATGACCGCAACCCGGACCGCACCGATATCCTGCACGAGTATTTTGTCGGCTTTGATGCCTTTGATGGCTTCCTCGAGGCCTGCCGGGAAGTAGTCCCCGCTTCGTATCAGGAGTTCCTGAACGTCACCCTGCGCTATGTCGGGCAGGACGATCAAAGCACCCTGGCCTTTGCCACGGAGCCGCGGATCGCAGCAGTGATGTCGTTCAGCCAGGAACTGACCCAGCGGGCCGAGGCCGACATGGCCCGCATGACCCGGGCCCTGATCGACCGGGTCGTGGCGCTTGGCGGGGCATATTATTTGCCCTACCGGCCGCATGCCACGCTGGAGCAATTCACGGCGGCCTACTCCAATGCCCGCGCCTTTGCGCAGGCTAAACGGGCGCTCGATCCGCAGCTGGTGCTGCGTAACAATCTTTGGGACAGCTATTTGGGGCGTCTATGACCTTTCTTCAGAAACTTTCGCTTGGCTATTTCGCGGCGCTGATGATCGCTGCCTCGCTGAATTACATCCCCGGCCTGACAGATGAGAACGGTCTCGCCTTCGGCATCTTTGCGCTCGATATCTATGACGATGCGCTGCATGTGGCCTCCGCCCTCTGGGCGCTGATTGCGGGTCTGCTGTCTCACCGCGCAGCACGCAGCTTTCTGATCCTGTTCGGGCTGGCTTATTTGGGCGACGGGACCTTCGGCTTCTTCACCGGCTACGGGTTTCTTGATCTGGGGATCTTCACCAATGAATCAGCCGGGCTAGACCTGTCGCTGCCGCGCTTCCTGGCCAACCTGCCGCATCTTGCCCTGGGCGGGATTGCAGTTTGGGCCGGCTTCCGCAACGCGGGCCAGCCCGCATGAGAGCGCTGTGGCGGTGGGCCCAGCGGCTGGGGCTGCTGCTGGCCGTCCTGGCCGTCAGCCTGGCTGCCCCGGTGGGCTACGTGGAAACCATGTGCCGCGGCGAGGGCGCCTCCCTGCCCTATCAGGCCCTGATCGCGCCAGAGCACCACCGGCCGGAAAACCGCACCCTGATGCCCTATCCCGAGTGGCACATCGTGCATGCCTATGAGGACTACGCCGAAGTCATCCGGGACGGCGATCCTCATGACTATGGTTACCTGCAGGGGGTCGGCGGCTTCTGGTCCTCGCTTTGCTCGCTGTCCCGCAGCGCCGGTGCACATGGCGGCACCGATGCCGCCACCAAGCAGATGGTCTACGTGATCGGAGTCAGCTTTACCGCTGAGCTGGCCCTGAAAGCCGCCTATGAAGAGACCCTGGGCCGTCTCTTTGCGGCCCTGCGCGGCCCGCAGCGGACACCGCTGGATGATCTGTCGGCACGGCAGGCAGCGCAATACGCGGAGTTCCTGCAACAGGTGCCCTGGTACAAATGGCACTTCCGCAAGGATGCCGCAGATCTGCGCAGCCGGAACAGCGGGTCGCTGCGCGACAGCGAACGGCGGCTGGCGCTTGGGCTTGAGTACAGCGCCAAGGCGGCCTACGCGGACATGATTGAACAAGCTGTTGCCGCGACAGGCCAGGACGAGCTGACCCTGCGGATGATCGTCACCGGCGCCAAT
>JBFOLS010000763.1:0-2918 GCA_040830225.1 Leisingera sp. | reverse complement strand
CGGCCAAAGGTGCCGGTGTTCAGAGCTTGCCAAGCTCTTTCATATGTTTGCGGTGGGCCATGATTTCCGACTGCACAAAGTCACGGAAGGCGCCAACCCGCTGCGAGTGGCGCAACTCCTCCGGATAAGCGAGATAGACTGGCACCTGGTTCTGGTCCTCGTGCGGAAGCACCTCGACCAGCTCAGGGAATTCTTCGGTCACATAATCCGGCAGAATGCCGATTCCGAGGTCATGCAACACCCCCTGCAGCACACCGAAATAGTTGTTTACAGTCAGCAGAGAGCCTGGATTGTTTGCCATCAAGGCTTTGCCCAGCACCGCCGCAGAGCCAACCTGGGCTGAGCGCTGGTTCTGGCAAATCAGCCGGTGGTCGGAAATATCCGCAATCGTCTCCAATGTGCCGCGCTGCTCCAGATACGCAGGTGAAGCATATAGGCCCATCCGCACCGTCATCAGCCGCTTGCGGACCAGATCGGCCTGGCTGGGCTCCTTCATCCGGATCGCCACGTCGGCTTCGCGCATGGGAAGGTCCAGCACCCGCTCCTCCAGCATCAGATCGATTTTGAGGTTGGGGTACTGTTCATACAATTTGGTCAGACGCGGCGCGAGCCATAGAGTGCCGAAACCCACCGTGGTGGTAACGCGCAATTCCCCGAACACTTCCTCCTCGCTGTCTCGGATGCGGGCAGCGGCGGCATCCAGGCGGCTGGACATCGATTGGGTGGCGTCAAACAGCAACTCGCCCTGTTCGGTGAGAATCAGTCCGCGTGCATGGCGGTGGAAAAGCGTCGCATTCAAGCTTTCTTCCAGGGCCCGGATCTGGCGGCTGACTGCCGATTGCGACAGATTCAGCTTGTCTCCAGCATGGGTCAGACTGCCCGCATCTGCGACCGCGTGAAATATTCTGAGCTTATCCCAATCCATATGCGTTACTTTCTGTGCGTTTTGGGCAGACTGTATGAAATCTTAGTTATGTATCAGTTTCTGTTGTGCAAGCGAGCAAAAATGTAAAAAAAGACACCTACACAGGTCAGCAATTCTGACCTAATATCGGGAGCAGTTAGGCAAGCTAATCCAAGGTTGAGGAGGACCGGATGAGCACGCAAAAGATCTCGCTCAACGATAAGTATGACCTGAGCAAGTCACCTGTATTGCTGAATGGAACCCAGGCGCTGGTGCGGCTGATGCTGATGCAAAAGCATCGCGATGCTGCTGCCGGGCTGAATACCGCCGGGCTGGTCACAGGTTACCGCGGGTCGCCGCTGGGTGCGGTGGACATGCAGATGAGCCGCGCGTCGAAGCAGCTAAAAGAAGCCGACGTTACCTTTCAATACGGCCTGAACGAGGACCTTGCGGTGACCGCATTGTGGGGCGCCCAGCAGGCAGAGGTGCGGGGAGAAGGCAAATACGATGGGGTATTCGGCCTCTGGTACGGAAAGGGGCCGGGTGTAGATAGATCCGGTGATGCGATCCGACATGCCAATATGGCCGGAACGTCCAAACATGGCGGCGTTCTGCTGGCGATGGGCGATGACCATACCGGCGAAAGCTCCACAGTGCTGCACCAGTCGGAATGGTCGCTGCTGGATTGCTACCTGCCCATTGTCAGCCCTGCAGGCGTTCAGGAAATTCTGGACTACGGAATTTACGGCTATGCGCTCAGCCGGTTCTCCGGCCTCTGGGTTGGCCTCAAGACCATGAAGGACACCATCGAGGTGACCTCGGTTGTGGATGCGCGTCCGGACCGGATGGAACTGGCCACGCCTGAATTCGACATGCCGCCGGACGGATTGAACATCAGGCTGGATGATGACCGCTTCCGTCAGGAAAACCGCATTATCGATTACAAACGCTTTGCCGCCGAGGCCTTCAGCCATGCCAACAAGATGGACAAGCGCGTGTGGGGCAAACCCGGCGCCAAGATCGGCTTCGTGGCGGCGGGCAAGAACTGGCTTGATCTTGTCCATGCGCTGAAGCTGCTGAACATTGACGAGACCATGGCCGAGCGGCTTGGCATCACCACCTATAAGGTGGGCCAGACCTTCCCGATGGATATGAAAGGCTTCAACAACTGGGCCGAAGAACTCGACCTGATTGTGGTGGTCGAAGAAAAGCGCAAGCTGATTGAAATCCAGATCAAGGAAGCGATCTTTGACGACCGCCGCGGCCGCCGGGTTTACGGCTGGTACAAGGGCGGGGCGGGCGCGTTGCATCGCGAAGAGCTGTTCCCGACTAAATATGCGCTCGACCCGATCATGATCGCTGAAAAGCTAGGAGGCATCTTGATCGAAGAGGGCCGTGATACCGAAGCGATCCGCGCCGGACTGGAAAGCCTGGCAGAAGCCCGACGGGCTGACAATGCCGAGGAAATCGCGACCAGGCTGCCGTATTTCTGTTCAGGTTGCCCTCACAATTCGTCGACCAAGCTGCCGGACGGATCCCGTGCCTACGCCGGGATCGGCTGCCACTTCATGGTGCAGTGGATGGATCGCGAAACCACGGGCTTTACCCATATGGGCGGCGAAGGCGCCAATTGGGTGGGTGAGGCGCCGTTCTCAAACCGCAAGCATGTGTTTCAGAACCTGGGCGACGGGACCTACAACCATTCGGGAGTGCAGGCGATCCGCGCGGCGCTCGCCGAAGGCACAAACATCACTTACAAGATCCTTTACAACGATGCTGTTGCCATGACCGGCGGCCAGCAGGCCGAAGGCGGCCTGACTGCGCATCAGATAGCGCATGAACTGAAAGCAATGGGCGTCAAGACCATGGCCGTGGTCTACGACGAAAAGGAAGACGTGGACGCCTCCCTGTTCCCGGCTGGCATGCGGATGCACGAACGCGCTGAGATGATGAAGATCCAGCGCGAGTTTGAACAGGTCGAGGGTGTGTCTGCCATTATCTACATCCAGACCTG
>JBFOLS010000762.1:0-2895 GCA_040830225.1 Leisingera sp. | reverse complement strand
TCACAAGACCTTAACCTGCCGGTTACAGAACCGCCCTCTGGCTGTTACAAACTTGCGCTCTGGTGCCGGCAGATTTGCAGCACCGGAGATTATCCATGCGCCTTGCCCTGCTACCGGCAGCCCTTTGCCTGCTCCCTGCCGCGGTCTTTTCCGGCTCGCCCGAGGCAGGCCTCAGCTACGGCCCGCGCCCTGCTTACCTGATCAGCAAGCTGCCCGAGGGTCCGCTCAAGGAAAAGCTGCAGTCCTGCGCGGCCCAGACGCCCTCCCGCACGGATTTCTCCATCGGCCACCGCGGCGCACCGCTGATGTTTCCGGAACATACCGTTGAATCCAACGTGGCCGCCGCGAAGATGGGGGCCGGCATCCTGGAATGCGACGTGACCTTCACCAAGGATCTGGAACTGGTCTGCCGCCACGCCCAGAACGACCTGCACACCACCACCAATATCCTGACCACGGATCTGGCGGAGACCTGCATCACCCCGTTCTCCCCCGCCGATCGCAGCACCCCAGCCAAGGCCGAATGCCGCACCTCCGAACTGACTTTGGCCGAGTTCCGCACCCTGCAGCCCAAGATGGACAGCGCCGACAAGGCCGCCCGCACGCCCGAGGCCTATCTGGGCGGCACCGCGGATTGGCGCACCACGCTCTATGCCGGTGAAGCCACCAGCATGACCCACGCGGAATCAATCGCCCTGTTCAAATCGCTCGGAACCAAATTCACGCCTGAACTGAAAGCACCCGCCGTGGAAATGCCTTTCAATGGCTTCACGCAAAGAGACTATGCCCAGAAACTGATCGACGAATACAAGGCCGCCGGTATTCCGCCCTCCGACGTGTGGGCGCAAAGCTTCAATCTCGCCGACGTGCTCTACTGGATCGAACACGAGCCGGAGTTCGGCAAGCAGGCGGTCCTCCTTGACAGCAGCTACAAACAGGATGGTTTCGACGCGAACAACCCGGAGACTTTCCCGCATGACTTTGCGGACCTGCACGCCAAGGGCGTGAACTACATCGCCCCGCCGATGTGGGTGCTGGTCACCCTCGAAGACCGCAGGATTGTCCCCTCGGCCTATGCTTCGGAAGCAAAGGCCGCAGGCCTCAGGCTGATCACCTGGACGCTGGAGCGTTCCGGCCCGCTGGCCTCCGGCGGCGGCTGGTACTTCCAGTCGGTCCGGGACGCCGCCGCCGGCGACGGCATGGCCTACCAGCTATTGGATGTGCTGGCTCAGGACGTGGGCGTCGAAGCCGTCTTCTCCGACTGGCCTGCCACCGTCACATACTATGCAAATTGCATGGGGCTCTGACCACCGTCCCTTTCCTATTGTCACATAGCCCCGGCAACGGCCGCCTCCCCGCCCAGGAGGCGGCCTCTTTAATTTCCGCATCAGAGATTTATGTTATTCTGCCGTCCGGCCCCGATTCCGCAGCGATGCGGGGTTGAGGCGCGCCAAGCCCCGTCCTAGATAGATGGGAAGAGTAAGGAGAAACGCATGTTCGGCATTCCCGGCAAACAGGCCGTGACCATGACGCCCAAGGCCGCGGCGCAGATCGCCAAGCTGATGGCCAAGGACGGCCATGCGGGCCTGCGCATCGGCGTCAAGAAGGGCGGCTGCGCCGGCATGGAATACACCATGGAATATGTCGACGCCCCCGATACCAACGACGAGGTGGTTGAGCAGGACGGCGCCCGCATCCTGATCGCGCCGATGGCGCAGATGTTCCTGTTCGGCACCGAGATCGACTATGAGGTGACGCTCCTGGAAAGCGGCTTCAAGTTCAACAACCCGAACGTGGCCGAAGCCTGCGGCTGCGGCGAGTCGATTTCTTTCAAGGAAGCGCCCGGCGCCTGAACCGGAGCGGTCGGACCTGAAACAGCGGGCGGGGCTTTCCCCGCCCTTTTTGCTGGCCCAAACCGCTTTCAAGCGAATTGCGCCGCTGCGTTGCCGGTGCTACCAGTCACGCCCAAACAGGACATTCGGAGGCACCCCCATGCGGCGCAAACTGGCAGCAGGCAATTGGAAGATGAACGGCACCGGCAACAGCCTGGCGGAACTGGCCGCGCTGGCAGAAAGCCATGCCTCCCCGTCCGCAGACATCCTGATCTGCCCGCCCGCCACCCTGCTGTCGCGCGCCGCGGACACCGCAAAGGGCAGCACTGTCGCCATCGGCGGCCAGGACTGCCACGCCAACACGTCCGGCGCCCATACCGGCGACCTGTCAGCGGCCATGCTGAAAGATGCCGGCGCCTCTGCCGTGATCCTCGGACACTCAGAGCGCCGCGCCGACCATGGCGAGACCGACGAGACCGTTTGCGCCAAATCCGAAGCAGCCATTGCTGAAGGCCTGACCGCCGTCATCTGCCTGGGCGAAACCCTGGATGAACGCGAAGCCGGCAGCACGCTCAAGGTCGTGGGCTCCCAACTGGCGGGCTCGGTTCCGGCTTCCGCCACCGGCGCCAACACCGTGATTGCCTATGAACCGGTCTGGGCCATCGGCACCGGCAAGGTACCGACCCTGGAGCAGATCGCCGAAGTCCACGACTTCCTGCGCGCCGGACTCGCTGCACGCTTCGGGGCGGAAACCGCCGAAGCCATCCGCCTGCTTTACGGCGGCTCGGTCAAACCCGCCAACGCTTCCGAGATCTTCGCTGTCTCCAACGTCGACGGCGCGCTTGTGGGCGGCGCCAGCCTCAAGGCCGCGGACTTCTCCCCCATCATCACCGCGCTCGAGGAGAGCTGAGACGCGCCTTGCAGCGCGCGCCTCCGGCGGGGAGTATTTAAGACCAGAAAGAAGCTGCAGGACTCGCTTCCGCTTCTTTCTGGTTCGAAATACTCCGGGGTGAATTGGCCGGAGGCCAAGAGGGGCAGCGCCCCTCCTTCAATTATGCTTGCG
>JBFOLS010000761.1:0-12973 GCA_040830225.1 Leisingera sp. | reverse complement strand
GTAGTGCCGTCCTGCACCATGGCATAGATTTCTTCGATCTCTTCATTGGTCACCGCAATGCAGCCTGCGGTCCAATCATCAACCCGGGCTGCCCGCTTGCGTTCCTTGGCATTGTTCGGCTGTCCGTGAATGAAAATCTCTCCACCCGGCCTTTTGCCCTGAGCCTGGGCATGTGCCCGGTCCTGCCGGTTAGGATAGGAAATTCCCACCGACAAGTGGTAGCTGCTGTTTGGATTGCGCCGGTCGATCACATAAGTGCCTTCCGGGGTCTTGCCGTCGCCTTCGAACTGTTTGTGCCCCAGCGGCGCAAACCCTAGCTCAACCTCGTATTCCCGCAGAATCTCGTCGTTGTGCAGCAGGTACAGTTTGCGCGCGCTTTTGTTGATCACAACCGAGGTGACCTGGGGGCCCTCATACGCCCGGAACCTGCTCACACTGCCGGTTGCGCTGCTGCAGCCTGCCAGCGCAAGGCTTGCCGCTGCACCGAATCCAAATGCCCTTCTGTTCATCACCGTGCCCGTTTTTCTTCTTTGCCTCTATCCAGCCCATACCGCGAAAGCGGCATTAAGAAAATTCAAATTTTCCTGTTGTTGGTTTCCGCCAAACGGCTGCCTGGGTTACTTGCCAGGGCCGGACATGGTGGATATCTTCTGCTCAATGGCCTCCAGCCGGCTCAACACTTCGTCCCGGTAGGCATCCGTGCGCTCGCCTTCCTCTTCGCCATGGGCATCCTGCATTGAGTTCACAATGAGGCCGACCAGAAGGTTCACCACTGCGAATGTTGTGACCATAATGAACGGCACGAAGAAGGCCCAAGCATGCGGGTGCACCTCCATCACCGGGCGTACAATCCCCATCGACCAGCTTTCCAGCGTCATAATCTGGAACAGAGAATAGGCACTGAGACCCAGATCTCCGAACCACTCCGGGAAATCCTGGCCGAACAGCTTAGTGGCAATCACCGAGCCAATATAAAAGATGATTGCCATCAGCAGGAACACCGAGCCCATGCCCGGCAGCGCGGTAATGAAACCTTCGACCACCCGGCGCAGCCGGGGTGCCACTGAAATCACCCGCAACACTCGCAGAATCCGCAGCGCCCGCAGCACCGACAGCCCCTGGGTGCCAGGGGCCAGAGCAATGCCGACAATCACAAAATCAAACACGTTCCAGCCACTCAGGAAGAACCGGTGCCGCCGCACAAAGAGCTTAGCCAGAATCTCCACCACGAAGATCGACAGGCAGACAAAGTCGATTAGATGGATCAGTCCTCCAACCTTGGCCATGACCGAGGGCGATGTCTCAAGTCCGAGGGTAACGGCGTTAATCAGAATGACTGCGGTGATGAACCGGCCAAACCGGTCGCTATCCAAAATGGCAGCCAGACGGCGGGTCGGGGTGAACGCATGGGTATCGGTCATCTCAGTCTTCCAGGGTGAATCGCGCAACCAGTTCGGTATGGGCCGACCAGCGGAACTGGTCAACAACCTGAACCCAATCAAGGCCGTAACCTGCCGCTGCCAAGGTCTTTGCGTCACGGGCAAAGCTCACCGGGTTGCAGGAAACATAGGCGATCACCGGCGTGCGTGCCTTGGCCAGCTGCGCGGTCTGCGCTTCGGCTCCAGCCCGGGGCGGGTCAATCACCGCTGCATCAAAAGCCGCGCCAAAGGGATTCAGGTCTTCGGGGAGCAGCGGGTTGCGGAACAGATCGCGGGCTTCGGTGGTAACTTTCTTTAGACCTTTAGCCTTGCGCCAGCCTGCATCCAATGCCTCAACCATCACACGCTCACCTTCCACGGCATGCACTTCGGCGTGCTGCGCCAGGGGCAGCGAGAAAGTTCCGCAACCGGCAAACAGATCGACGATCCGCTTGGCACCCTTGGTGATCTCCAGAACCCCCGCCAGCAGCGCATCTTCGCCATCGCGGGTGGCTTGCAGGAAGGCCCCAGGCGGCGGGCAGACACGGGCGGGGCCAAAGGGCTGCACTGGCGGCTGTTCCATCGCTACCGGTTCGTCATCCCAGGTCAGCCGGGCAATCCTGTGCTTCTCCGCCAGCTGCGCCAGTTCGATCCGCAAGGGTCCGTCCAGCGGCTTGCCATTCTTGACCAGCATGTCCAGCCCGGCGTCCGAGTTGGTAACCGTCACCGCCAGCGGGGTCTTGCGGCTGGCACCGGCCAGCGCCAGCGCCTCGGCCACAGGCATCGCCGTCATCAAAGCCGGCTCCAGTAGCTGACAATCCGGAATCTCGGTGATCACATCCGACGCCTGACCATGAAACCCGGCCATCGCCCCCTTTTTGGTACGGCGCACCGCCAGCGTGGCGCGGCGGCGCGATCGCGGCGGCGAGGTGCGGATGGGCCGGAACACTGTCTCCAGCCCCTGAGCAGTAATCGCATGGCGCACAACTTCCGTTTTCCACTCCGCTACAAAGGTGTCGCTGGCGTGCTGAAGTTGGCAGCCGCCGCAGGATTTGTAGTGGCGGCAGGGCGGTTGCACCCGGTGTTCCGAAGGTGTCTCAATCCGGATGCCGGTCAGGCGGTTGCCTTCCACGACGCCGGAAACAGTTTCACCCGGCAGCGTGCGCGGGGCAAACAAGGGGCCATCGGCCACGCCGTCGCCCTGATGGCCCAGCCGGCTGATCGTTGCTGTGGTTCTGGCTGCGTCAGTCATGGCGGCTCAATAGCGCGGCACATGGATCAGCAAAAGCAAAATGCGCCAGAAACTTTATTCAGCTGCCGCCGCCTGCTCATCGTCCGTGCAGATAAAGCCGCCTGACTGCCGGGCCCAGAACTTGGCATACAGCCCGTCTTTGGCCAGCAGATCCTCGTGGCTGCCGCTTTCGGCGATCCGACCCTTTTCCATCACGATGATCCGGTCCATCTCGCTGAGCGTCGACAGCCGGTGAGCAATCGCCAGCACTGTCTTGCCTTCCATCACCCGGTGCAGCGCCGCTTGGATGGCAGCCTCGACCTCGGAATCCAGTGCAGAGGTCGCCTCGTCCAGCACCAGGATTGGTGCATCCTTGAGAATGGCGCGCGCCAGTGCAATCCGCTGCCGCTGGCCGCCCGAGAGCTTGACACCGCGTTCGCCCAGATAGGCGTCATAGCCCTGGCGCCCCTGCCCGTCTTCCAGCTCGGTGATGAACTCATGCGCCTCGGCCTTTTCAGCCGCAGCAATCAGCTCCTCTTCCGAAGCATCCGGCCGGCCGTACAAGATGTTCTCCCGCGCCGAGCGGTTAAACATTGCGGTTTCCTGGGTGACCATCCCGATCTGGCCGCGCAGTGAGTTCTGGGTAACGCCGGAGATATTCTGGCCATCAATCCGAATTTGCCCCTTTTCCCCATCGTAGAGCCTGAGGAGCAGTGAAACGAGTGTCGATTTCCCGGCCCCGGAAGCCCCGACGATACCCAGTTTCTCGCCCGGCTGAATGGTCAGGCTGATGCCCTGCACACCGCCCACATCGCGGCCATAGGCAAACTCTACCTGGTCAAAGACAATCCCGCCCTCGCTGACCTGCAGACCTATGGCATCCGGGGCGTCCTCGACCCTGTCGCGAACCGAAAGGGTCTTCATGCCGTTTTCTATCTCACCCACGTTGGAGTAGATCGCCATCAGCGTGAAGCTGACCCAGCCTGTCATCTGCGCAATGCGGATCGAGACAGCGCCAGCGGCCACAATATCGCCTTCGGTGGCCGTGCCGGACTGCCAGAGGAACAAGGTCGCGCCGATCAGCAGCACCGGCAGGACACCTGCCAGGCACATCAGGCAGAAGCGGAAGCTGGCCGAAAGATAGCCGAAATGCAGCGACTTTTCCCGAAAAGCGACCATGGCGTCCTGGGCAGTGCGCTCCTCATGATCCGCATGGGCAAACAGCTTGACCGTCTTGATGTTTGTAATCGAGTCAACAACTTGGCCGGTTACCATCGCCCGCGCACCGGCCCGCGCACCGGAACGTTTGCGGATGCGCGGCAGGAACCAGCGGATCAAGGCAAAATAGCCTATCAGCCAAGCCAGAAACACCCCGGTGATGCGCCAGTCAATTGAGCCTAACAAGGCCAATGAACCCGCAAGCGACGCCAAGGCAAATGCCACCACGTTGATTATCTCGGTTGTGACCGAGGTGACCGCCGTAGCCGTCTGCATCTGTTTTTGCGCGATCCGGCCGGCAAAATCGTCATCAAAAAACCGCACCGACTGGCCCAGTGTCCAGCGGTTCAGCCGCGACAGGACCAGCGGGTTCACATTGGGCTGCACCACAATGGCATTGGAGGCCGCCGAGAGGCCGAACAATACCGGGCGCACGAACAGGAAGAAGCCCAGCGCCAAGGCGATAGCGGCGATATTGCCCGTGGAAAAGAACTGCTCCGGCCCGCTGGCTATGGCAGTGTCGATCACCATGCCAAGGATAAAGGCAGTGCCTGCCTCCATCCCGCCGGCCAGCGCCGAAAACGCTGCCGCCATGAACAGCATCGGCCAGGCGCCGGCCAGGCACCAGCGCAGGAAGGCCCCTAGACGCTGCGGTGGCGGGCCCTCGGCCGGGCGGAAGGCGTCGATCAGATTGCCTATGTTCATTCTGCTGCCTCGATGTTCAGGAAGCCGCCGGACTGGCGCGCCCAGAGCTGGGCATAAAGCCCCTGCGCTTCCAATAGCGCCTCATGCGAGCCTTCTTCAACTATACGACCCTGATCCATCACCAGGATACGGTCCATCTGCGCGATGGTGGACAGCCTATGTGCAATAGCGATCACCGTTTTCCCCTGCATCATGCCATAGAGGGTCTCCTGGATGGCCGCCTCCACCTCGGAATCCAGCGCCGAGGTTGCCTCGTCCAGCACAAGGATTGGCGCATCCTTCAGGATCACCCGAGCCAGGGTCACCCGCTGACGCTGGCCGCCCGACAGTTTTACACCGCGCTCGCCCACATGGGCGTCATAGCCCTTGCGCCCCTGCGGATCTTCTAGATCGAGGATGAAATCATGCGCCTGGGCCTGCTTGGCGGCGACGATCATCTGTTCCTCGGTGGCGTCGGGACGGCCATACAGCAGGTTGTCCCTTACCGAACGGTGCATCAGCGCGCTGTCCTGCTGCACCATTCCGATCCAACTGCGCAAGCTATCCTGCGTCACCGCACGAATGTCCTGGCCGTCGATCAGGATCTGGCCGCTTTCGGCGTCATAGAACCGCAACAACAGCTTCACCAAGGTCGACTTGCCGGCACCTGACCGTCCGATCAGACCGATTTTCTCACCGGGCTGGATCGTCATACTGATCTTGTCCAGCCCGCCGACCTCACGCCCGTAGTGGTGCGAGAGGTTGCGCAGTTCAATCTCGCCCTGGGCCAGCCGCAGCGAATCTGCATTGGCGGCATCCACCAAATCGATAGGCTGAGCGATGGTTTCCATGCCCTCAGCCACAACTCCCAGCTGGCGGAAAAAGGAGGTCAGTGCCCACATAATCCAGCCAGTCATTGCGTTCAGCCGCAAAGTCAGCGCCGTTGCCGCCGCCACCAGGCCAACTGAGGCGGTGCCCTGCATCCACAGCATCACCGCCCAGCCAACGACACCAACAATCAGCAGCCCGTTCAGCGTGACAAGGGCAGCATCCATGACGGTGAAAATCCGCATCTCCACCTGAAACGTCTTGCGGGTGTTTTCGATCGCATCGCGGGCATAGGTCAGTTCGTGGTCGTGATGGGCGAACATCTTGACCGAGTGGATGTTGGAATAGCTGTCGACCACCCGCCCCGTCACAGTGGAACGCGCATCCGACGAGGCCTGGCTGGCCGGGCCAACCCGCTTGACGGTCCACATCACCAACAGCGCATAGAGGCCGAACCAGATCGCCAGCGGCAGCATCAGCCGCACATCAGCAACCCACAGCAGCACCGCCGCGCCGGCCAGATAAGCCAGCGAAAAAGTAATCGCGTCAAAGACCTGAAAGATCACCTCGCCGGCGGCAGGCGGCGTCTGCATGATCCGGTTGGCGATGCGGCCGGCAAAATCGTTCTCAAACCAGCCCACTGACTGGCGCAGCACATGCTTATGCGCGCGCCAGCGGATCAGCGTGCCATAGTTCGGCAGGATCGCGTTGTTCAGAAGCACCACATCCAGAAACTGGATCAACGGCCGCAACAGCAGGATGAACAAAGCAACCAGAATCAACTCCGTCCCATAGTGTTCCCAGACCTGCTCGGGCGTGCCGGACATAATGTCCACCACCCGGCCCATGTAGTAAATCAGCCCGACCTCGATAGCAGCGACAATCACCGACATCAGCGCGGTCAGGACAAAGACAGTTTTGAAAGGCTTGGAATAGTCGCGCAGGAACGGCCACAGCCGCGTCGGCGGCGTGTCGGTCTCAGGGTAGGCGCAATAAGGGTCAATGAGGTTTTCAAAGAAGCGAAACATACGGGTGCTCCAAGCGTTTGAGCATTATTTTGGAATACGGATGAAGACAGCGGGCCGCCCAAGGCTCCCACGTCAAACGGGGCAAGGTCTCAGGCGTTAGAGAAACCAGATCCCGTAATACATCAGCATTCCTCCCGTCATGTGGTGGCTGCCCTAGGCTTAAGCAAGATTTTTTGCGTTGTCACTCCCTTACGGTTGTGACGCTGCTGACAATGTGTGTCAGCGGAGGGAAGCCAGCAGCTCGTCCCGGCTAAGAGAAAAGCCGGAGGCGATCCATTCGACCTCAAGCTTCTTCAGGGCGGCGCCCAGCGCCGGACCCTTGATATCAGGCAAAAGATCACGGGCTTTCACCGGGAAGGCGGCGTCTGTGCCCAGCGCGATATCAGTTTCCAGATTGGGCGGAAGCGGTTGTTCCAGAAAAGCGGCGCGCAGTAAAAGCGCATCCAATGCTTGTTGCGAGCCCAGCTTGTATCCCAGTTCCCCTGCCCCGGCCGTGCCCGTCGCAGCTTCGCGGATTGAGGCCAGATGTGCGGCCTGAGCCTTGCTGAGCCGAAGGGCTTCCTGCAGCCCCTCCCCGCCCAGTGCGCCAAGCCGGCGTAGACCGGAGGCTGGCCGGTCTGCCTCTAGATGAACCAGCGGAGCCAAGGCGCGGTCGTCTGCGCCCGGAAGAACCTGGGGCAGCACACCTGCTTGCCGCATCGCTGCAACCGAAGGCGCCGGATTCGGTGCGGAAAGAAGTTTCAGAAGCTCGGCTCCGACGCGCTCCTTCGACAAAGTCGCCAAACCATCGAGGTTTGCGGCAATTGCAGCCAGCGCGTCTGCGTCAAACCCTTCGGCATGATCGCCATACCAGGCATGAAAGCGGAAATAGCGCAAAGACCTCAGGTAATCCTCGCGAATCCGGTTTTCCGCCGTTCCGATGAAACGCACCCGGCGCGCTTGCAGATCCACCATTCCATCAAGCGGATCAACAATCTCTCCGTCCGGGCGCGCATAGATCGCGTTCATAGTGAAGTCGCGACGGCGGGCATCCTCGGTGATGTCTTTCGAAAACGCCACTACGGCACGGCGGCCGTCAGTTGCCACATCCTTGCGGAAAGTTGTGATCTCATGCGGGATGCCGTTTTTCACCAGTGTCACAGTGCCATGGTCTATGCCGGTCGGAATCGCCTTTATCCCGGCACGCCCGGCCAGTTCCATCACCTGCTCCGGCAAGGCGTCTGTGGCGATATCCATGTCCGAAACCGGTTCCCCCAGCAGCGCATTGCGCACACAGCCGCCGACAAACAGAACCTGCGCACCGTCCGCCGTGACAGCGGCGCAAACTGCCTGGGTTGCCCGGTCCTTCAGCCAAGGCTGATCTATCCGCATGAACTCTCCATCCGTGCCGCAAGACCGCGCAGCATTCGCGCGGTGGCCCCCCAAATGTAATAAGGGCCGTAAGGTACGGTATAATAGCGGCGGCGGGTGCCGCGCCAGCGCCGGGATTCAATGATGTAGTTTTCCGGGTTCAGCACATGGGGGAGTGGCACAGAGAACACCTCTGCCACTTCGCCCTCTTCCGGACGGACAGAAAAACCTTCCCGGATCAGCGCAACAACGGGAGTGACCGAGAAACCGGTGACCGTCTCATGTTCTGGCAGGCTGCCGATGATCTCCGGCAGCGCCTGCGGCAGGCCGATCTCCTCCCAGGCTTCGCGCAAAGCGGCGGCGCAAGCGTTCGCGTCACCGGCATCCACCTTGCCGCCGGGAAAAGCGATCTGGCCGGGGTGGTGTTTCAGTGCCGAGGACCGTTTGGTCAGGATCAACCGCGGCTCGCCAGAGGCAATCGAAACCGGCACCAGCACACCGGCAGGCCGCAGCTTGCGCCCTGCCGGCAGCACGGTGCCGGGGTTGAGGTCAAAGTCAGAAGAGCCGCTGCCCTGTTTACCCAGCGCGACAGCAAGTCTTCCTGTGAGTTCTTCGGCGGCCTCACGCACTGGGCGGATTTTCCGCATCAAACCCCAGCGAGGCCGGGTCCAGATCATAATGCGCGCCGCAGAACTGACAGTCGGCAGTCACCCGGCCATCGTCAGTGGTCATCTTCTCAATGTCCTTGGAAGAGTAGATCGACAGGCTTTGACGCACGCGCTCTTCCGAGCAGGTGCAGCCAAACCGCACCGGCTGGAAATCATAGACCCGCGGTTGTTCCTCGTGAAACAATCGGATCAGCAGATCTGTCGGCGTAACCGAGGGGCCGATCAGTTCCAGCGCTTCCACCGTGTTCAGCAACATAGTGACCCGGTTCCAGTTCTCTTCCTCGTCCCCGGAGACCAGATCGCTGGCTTGCAGAACCTCACCGGAGCCTTCGCTCTGAGCCGCAAAAGGCGATGCCTTTGGCATGCTCTGCAGCATCACACCGCCTGCACGCCAATGCTCGGCCACGCCCGGCTCAGCCGATTTTCCAAAGCTCAGCTTGAACATGGTCGGCAGCTGTTCGGACTGGGCAAAATAGGCCTCGGCGCAGGCACGCAGCGAACCGCCGGACAACGGAGTGATGCCCTGATAAGGCTGAGTGCCGTTGCCCTGGTCGATCAGGATCGCAAAATACCCCTCGCCCACCTGCTCGAACGGATCGCCATCCGTCAGCCGCTCGCGGTCAAAGCTGGCATAGGCACGGATCTGACCGATCTCGCCCTCTTTCTGCGGTGCGTAATAGTCGGTGGCAATCATCCGCACCGCGCCTTTGGACTGCACCTGCAGCGACAGTTTCCAGCGCAGCGAAATAGTCTGACCGATCAGCGCCGTCAGCAGTGCCATCTCAGCGACCAGCGCCTCAACCACCGGCGGGTAGTCGTGCTGTTTCAGGATGCCATCCAGCACGCCGTCCAGCCGCGCCACGCGGCCGCGCATGTCGGATGCATCAAGCTGGAAGGGCAGGACGGTGTCGTCCCACGCGATTTTCGAACCAATGGTCATGGGGTTTCCTTACGCGCCGGGGATTGGCATACCGGGGCTATATAGGAGAATTGACACCAGAGTGAAGGGGCCGGCCCGTGATCAGACGTTTTGGCGAAACGCCGCAAAAGGGCCAGACCTACCGCAGACGCCCCGGCGCCTATGCACTGCTGCCGCGGGACGGCAAGCTGCTGGTCACCTGCCAGTACGATCCCGGTCCAGACCTGCAGTTGCCTGGCGGCGGCATTGATCCGGGCGAATCGCCCATTCCGGCGCTGCACCGAGAGGTTTACGAGGAAACTGGCTGGAAGATCTCCACCCCGCGCAAACTAGGCGTGTTCCGGCGTTTTGCCTATATGCCGGAATATGACCTCTGGGCCGAGAAGCTCTGCCATATCTACGTGGCCCGGCCACTGCGCCGGATCGGCCCGCCGCTCGAAGAAGGCCATGAAGCACTGTGGATGGACCCGCAGGAAGCCGCAGTCAGGCTGGGCAACGCCGGCGACCGCCACTTTGCCGCGCAATTGGCTGCGCATTTGTGAGCCTGCCTTAGCGAGAGCCCAAAAACACAAAATCCCAGCCTCGGCCGGGGTCGGTCAGACGTAACAGAAAAGCTGGTTTCTAGGGACCCTGATACTCAAACAGCGTGGCTGAGACGTCATCCTCCAAACCATGCTCCTTGCTCATCACCTGAGTCAGGTGCCAGTAGAGATCATCCAGGAACTCTTTGCCGCTTTGGTCAGAGTTGCATTTCCCAACCAGCTCAAGCAGCCCCTCGGGCTCCAGCATGGAGCCGTCTTCCAGCCGCGCTTCGGTGAATCCATCGGAGAACAGCAGCAGCCGGTCCCCCTTTTCCATGACAAATTCTTCCTGGCTGTAGCCGATATCAGGCACCAGCCCCACCGGCACGCCGCCCTTGCCGATGAATTCCAGTTCACCGCTTTTGCGCAGCAGCAGCGGATGCGGATGGCCGGCCTGCACCATCTTGACCACGCCGCTGCGCAAGTCAGCAATGCAGTAGGCCATAGTGAAATACTCTTCGATCCCGGTATCGGCGATCAGTCTTGCATTCAGCAGGCTGGCCACTTCCTCCGGCTGGCGCAGAGCGTAGAACCGGTTGAAGCGCTTCTCCATCCCGACATTCTGATCAAAGTAGTTCGAGGACAGATAACCGCCAAGCCGGGCGGTCATCATCGCCGACGTGATACCGTGGCCGGATACGTCGATGGAGTAAAAGCCGATTCGGTTCACGCCGGGACAAAACATGCCCACCAGGTCGCCCCCGATATGTCCGCAGGGCTTCAACAGCAAGCTGACGGTTGAAGAACCAAAATCCTTGGAAAGCTCGGGCACCAGAGATTCCTGGATTTTTCGGGCCTGGATCAGGTCCTTGTCGATCGCATCATAGACCCGTTGCAGTTCGCCCAGTGTCTCCGACACGATTCGGTTCTTCTCGGACAGTTCCCGCTGCATCCTCAGGATCCGTTCGCCTGCGGAAATCCTCGCGCGCAACTCGTCAGAGCTCACCGGCTTGGTCAGGAAGTCATCGGCACCCGCATCCAGCCCCTCGGCAACTTCGTTCTTTTCGCTCTTGGAAGTCAGCAGAATGAAATAGGCGTAGTCTTCACTGGAGCCGGAACGGAAGGCCCGGCAGAATTCCAGCCCGTTCATGCCCGGCATCATCCAATCGCTGAGGATCAGATCAGGCGTCTCCGCCTGGCAGATCTCCATCGCCGCCTCGCCGCTTTCGGCCTCGATAACTTCAAAGCCCCACTTCTTTAGGGAAGCCACAAGAATGCGTCTTTGCAGGCGGCTGTCGTCGACAACCAGCACACGGCGTATTGATCCGGCCACTGTGTGGTCCTCGTTGTCCATCGAACTTTCTGGCAGCACCGAAGGCACCTCACAAATGGCATAATCAGATGATCTGGTGATACTATCGGTCCAGAAATTTAACAGGCGGTGAAACCTAAAATTTGAGCTTCCCTCTTTATTTCATCATATTTTTACTGCAAGCAACTTAAGAAATTGCGCGGTGCGACAGATGGTAAGGACGTGAATAATGATTGACTGGCCACGAGTAACCGAGCTGCGCGAAGAAGTCGGGGCCGAAGATTTCGAGGAAGTCGTTGAAATCTTTCTTGAAGAGGTCGAAGAAGTCATCGGCAAGCTTCAAGGCGGCGACCGCAGCCAGCTGGAGCAGGATCTGCACTTTCTGAAAGGCAGCGCCCTCAACCTGGGGTTCGAAGATTTCTCAGAACTTTGCCTTAATGGCGAGCGCAGATCCGCGCAAGGCGAAGCAGAAAACGTCGACGTTCCCGCTATCATCGCGAAGTTTAACGATTCGAAATCTGCTTTCCTGGCCGGGATGTCAGAAAAATTCTGACACCACCGCGGGTGTCAGATCACGAATTGCGCCAGCGTCTCGTCCTGGGTGATGTCGGTAAAGGTCATCCCCGCCGCTTCCAGCCGCGCAAACAGCAGCTCAAAATTCTCCGGCCGCTTGGTTTCGATCCCGATCAGAACCGAGCCGAAGTTGCGGGCCGATTTCTTCATATACTCAAACCGGGCGATATCGTCTTCCGGTCCCAGGATGCCCAGGAACTCCTTCAAGGCGCCGGGCCGCTGCGGCAAGCGCAGGATGAAGTATTTCTTCACACCCGAGTAGCGCTGCGCCCGTTCCTTGACTTCGGGCAGCCGCTCGAAATCGAAGTTGCCACCTGACGTCAAGCACACCACGGTCTTGCCGCGGATCCACGAACGCACGTCCTGCAGCGCCTCAACCGCCAGCGCGCCGGCCGGTTCCAGCACAATGCCTTCCACATTCAGCATCTCGATGATGGTGGCGCAGATCCGGTCCTCGGCCACACTGAGCACGTCCGGCAGCGGCACGTCCTTCAGGATGTCAAAGGTCTGATTGCCAATCCTGCCAACCGCTGCACCATCACAGAAGGTATCGACATGATCCAGCGCCACCGGCTTGCCAGCGGCAAGCGCTGCCCGCAGACAAGCGCCGCCGGCAGGCTCCACAAACAGGCTGTGCACCTCGTCACCGAACCAGGAGGCCACACCCGACGACATGCCGCCGCCGCCAACCGGCAGGATGACATGATCCGGCGCCTTACCGAGTTGCGCCTCAATCTCCACCGCGATCGAGGCCTGGCCTTCGATCACATCGGCGTCGTCAAACGGCGACAGGAAATGGCCGCCCTCCTTGGCGCACCATTCCTGCGCTGCCGCCAGGCAGATATCGAAATAGTCGCCGACCAAGTGGATCTCGATATTGTCGCCGCCGAACATCCGGGTCTTCTGGATCTTCTGCTGCGGCGTGGTGACCGGCATAAAAATCACCCCGCGCTTGCCCATGTGGCGGCACATGAACGCGACGCCCTGGGCGTGGTTGCCGGCCGAGGCGCAAACAAACAGCTCCTGATCCGGCTGCTTGCGCATTGCATTCAGCGCACCGCGGATCTTGTAGGAGCGGACCGGGCTCAGGTCCTCGCGCTTCAGATAAATGTCGGCGCCGAAACGCTCGGACAGATGCACATTGCGTTGAAGCGGCGTGGGCGGAAACACATCGCGCATCGCCGCCTCGGCCTTGCGGGCCTGGGTCTTGAAATCGCTCATGG
>JBFOLS010000760.1:0-5331 GCA_040830225.1 Leisingera sp. | reverse complement strand
GAAGCCTCTACGCTGCATCAAAGATCCATAAAAGGAGCAGGGGCGATGCCGTCCTGGAGTGATTTGTATTGGTTTATCAGTAAGCCCAGAGCTGTGAAGAGGCTGCTTTTCCTTCTCTGCATAATACTCACGACAGAACTGGTCTTGATTTACTACGTTCTATACGAGCCGGACATGTATCTAGACAGCCGTGCCCGTTTCTTCGCGCCCTGGCTTGTATGGGTTTTTCCTCCGGTGGTTACGTTTATGCTGCTCAGACTCATCAAGGTGGATGCCGATGCTCTTCGTAGGGGTGAAAGAGAGGAAAGCTTTACTTCATCTGGCGAAGGCTGAAGCATAGTTTAGTCCGACAAAGGAGCAGGTGGGTTGGGACTGCGTAAGCTGCTAATTACACTCACGGGATACCACCCTAGTATCTGGAGTGAGCTTCGTTTGTTCGCAAGAATGGTTGCGATTGTCTGCGGCGGAATAGCCGCGGTGGCCGCCAGCCTGATGCTGCTGAAGATGATTGCTCGTCTCTTCTCTGGGGCATGATCTTCAGAGACTGGTTTCCATCAAAGGAGCGAGGGCATGTTTGTTGTCGAGGGAATACGCGACTGGCTTTTGAGGCTGATAGGTTGGCGCGATACCTTTCCAGGAGAAGTCCTGCGCTTCTTGCGGTTCTTCGGCTTGGTGGCGCTTTTGTTGTTGGTGATGGCGCCGGTGATGATCGCCCTGATGTATTTTTCAACGTGAGTGCGAAGACTTTCGGGTCCAGCTAAGGAGGCCGCTTTGGCCGGTTTAGCTGAACAGAGCACAGAGTCTCTTCCAGGCGATCTTCACCTCATCCCAAAAGATGACAGTAAAAAAGAAGACGGAGACAGGCAGGAGGGCCCAGTGGTTCCAAAGCTCTTCATCAAATGGCGCTAGCGCCATCGAGCCAAGGAAGAAGATACTACGTCCGAGGAAGTTTTTTCCCATGCCGTTCACTAGGCTTGCAGTTTAGGTGGGTGCAAGAAGATTTAGTGAGCACCCGCAAAATGTTTTGGCTTGGGGCGCAGAACCAACAAAAGACCCTCACCCGGACAGAGCATCATCCAGCATCGCAAACAGCGGCGACAGGGTCAGATGCGCGGACATCAGCGCGGCCATCGGGGCGGCTTGCTCCTGCGCGGTCATCTCGTGCCAGAGGGTCAGCGACTTGCGGCGCAGCTGGGGGCCATGCGGGTGGGCTTTGCCATAGGGGGCGGGGACGCGCTTCAGCTCGGGCTCCTTGGCGGGAAAGCCGCCGAGTGCCAGCACGCCGAGAAGGGCTGAAACCTCATCGCCCCATTCGCCGTCCAGCGCCTCGCGCCAGCGGGCGGTCTGCTGCGGTGAGAAGCCCATGATGCCGCCGCCGGCGGGGCAGTAGTCCGGCGCGATGCCGAAGAACAGGGCGCAGCCCGCGCTGTTTACCGTCCACATCATGTGGAGATGGGTGTTGTAGGGGGTCTTGTCCTTGGAAAACCGGACGTCGCGCTGGGGGCGGAACAGTTTTGTGGTGACCTTGGCGCCGCTGCGCCTGGAAATTGCCTGGGCGACCTCGTCCAGCAGCAAAAGCGCGGGCGACTTCAGCTGCGTTTCGTACTGTTCCTTGTGATCGTTGAACCACTCCCGGCTGTTGTTCTGCGCCAGCCCGGCGAGATAGGCGCGGGCATCGGGGATCAGCTGGGCAAAGGCGTCGGTCATCAAAAGGCTCCTGCTAGGGGTAAGGCAGCCTGTGCAGAATACCACTATTGCCCTGTGCACTGGCAAGGGAACTCTGCTCTTGCGGGGGGCTGCGGCCCGTCATATGGCTGGCTGTATGAGTGTGTTAGCGACCAAACCTTCCGTAATGTCCCCGCGCGGCCATGCCCGGGCGATTGCCATCCTCGGGCTGCCTTTGATCGGCGGCCATGTGGCGCAGTTTGCCATTGGCCTCACCGATACGGTGATGCTGGGCTGGTACGGGGTGGAGGAGCTGGCAGCAGTGACGCTGGGGTCGACCTATTTCTTCTCGATCTTCCTGCTGGGGTCCGGTTTTGCCTTTGCGGTGATGCCGATGGTGGCGGCGGCGGCGGGTGCCGGGGAAGAGCGGCAGATCCGGCGCTCGACCCGCATGGGGCTTTGGCTGTCGCTGCTTTACGGCGCTTTGGCGATGCCCTTGCTGTGGTGGTCCGAGCCGATCCTGCTGTTTCTGGGGCAGGAGGCCACGGTGGCCCATGATGCGGCGGAGTATCTGCGGATAGCCGGCTGGGCGATCTTTCCGGCGCTGCTTTACATGGTGGCCAAGTCCTATCTGGCGGCGCTGGAGCGGACCCAGATCGTGCTGTGGCTGTCGGTGTTTGCAGCGGTGCTGAACGCGCTGGTCAACTATGCGCTGATCTTTGGCAACTGGGGCGCGCCGGAATTGGGAATTACCGGGGCGGCGGTTGCCTCGCTGGTGACCAACGGGGTGTCCTTTGCACTGGTGCTGGCCTATGCGCTGAAGGTGCTGCCGGAGCATGAGCTGATGAAGAATTTCCAGCGCCCGGACTGGGAGATGCTGGGCCGGGTGTTCCGCATGGGCGTGCCGATCGGGCTGACGACGCTGGCCGAGACCAGCCTGTTTGCGGCCTCGGCGATGATGATGGGCTGGCTCGGCACGGTGCCGCTGGCGGCGCATGGGATTGCCATCTCGCTTGCCGGGCTCACCTTCATGGTGCATCTCGGCCTGTCCAATGCCGCCACGATCCGGGTGGGCAACGCCTTTGGCCGCCAGGACCGGGCCCATATGGCGCGCGGCGGCAAGGTGGTGACGGCGATGTCGCTGGCGGTCTCGGTGGTGGGGATCACCCTGTTCCTGGCCATTCCCGATCCGCTGATGTCGCTGTTCCTGGATCCCGATGACCCAAGAAAGGGTGAGATCCTGCTGATCGGCGCCGGCCTTTTGGCGGCGGCGGCGCTGTTTCAGCTGATGGACGGAATGCAGGCCATTGCGCTGGGTCTGCTGCGCGGCGTGCAGGACACCGGCGTGCCGATGGTGATTGCCGTGCTCAGCTATTGGGCTGTGGGTGTTCCGGCGTCTTATGTATTCGGCTTCACGCTGGGCTGGGGCGGCATTGGCGTCTGGACTGGTCTTGTGGCTGGATTGTCAGTTGCCGGGCTGTTCCTGATGCTGCGGTTCTGGGTCCGTTCGATCAAGACCGTGGGTACAAGTTCTGCCGGGGCGTGACGGGTGCCGGATGGCACTGTTTTCAGCTGCTGTGCCGGCTAGGTGAAAATGAAGTCATCTGCAGTCAGTGCGTTGTTGTCGAAGTCGATAATGTTCAGAATGAAGTCCGGATCGAATTCAGTGCCCCCTGCTGTAACACCCCATTGGAAGCCATTGTAACCAATTGTTAAATCAGAGAAGTCGCTTGCGGCTTCAGTGATTTCGATCTTGTCCGTGCCAAACTCGAAGTCGTCGATTTGCACATTGGACACGGAGCCGCGCAGAACAAAGGTGTCCGCGCCCGCGCCGCCTGCCGCGACAGCCCTGGCTGGCAAGTTATGCCCGTCAGGTTCCAGCAAGATGTCGAGCACGTCGTCGCCGATGCCGCCGTCGAGGTCGCCCACCGAGACCCACCCGGTCAATTCCAGCTTGAGAAGGTCGTTGCCGCCGCCGCCTTCCATGATGGCAAGCACCCGGTCGTCGGAAACCGAGGCCATCAGCGTGTCGGCGCCGGATTCACCGAACAGCCAATTGTCCCCAGCCATTGCAATCAGCCGGTCATTGCCTTTCCCTCCAAAGAGCCATGAGTCGGTGCGCTCCTGGCTTTGTCCGGTAAGAACATCCTTTGCGTCAGAGCCGATCAGCCCATCCATATCAACAAGCCTGTCCTGCCCATGGCCGGATATGGTTTGGAAGCCGTCAATGCCAAGACTGGCCTCGATGCCCTGGGTTCCGGAGTAATCCGCGATGTCAGTGCCGCCTCCTCCGTTAAGCACGTCGCGGCCGCTGCCGCCCTTCAGCGTATCGTTACCTGTACCGCCGGACAGGCTGTCATTTCCAGATTGACCATTGAGCACATCATGGCCGTCGCCGCCCTCAAGCGTGTCCTTGCCGCCGCCGCCGCGCAAGGTGTCATTGCCCCTGCCGCCAAGCAGATTGTCGTCTCCGTCGCGGCCGTTCAGCGAGTCGTCTCCGCTGCCGCCGGAAAGCTGGTTCTCGGCGGCGTCGCCAAGCAGAGTGTCATTGCCGGAAGAGCCTTCCAGCTCTTCGATGCTGACCAGTTTGTCCCGGCCGGCCCCGCCCGTGTTTTGAAACCCTTGGATTGCAAGGTCCACTGAAACGGCCTGGTCCCCGATATAGGCTGCCAAATCTGTCCCGCTGCCGCCGTTGAGCACGTCCTTGCTGCTGCCGCCGTTCAAGGTGTCGTCGCCGGATCCGCCTTTCAGAACGTCTTTGCCGCCTTCGCCGCTTAAGGTGTCGCGCCCGGTGCCCCCCTGCAGCAGGTCGTCGCCGCCATTGCCGGAGAGGGTGTCGTGACCTGCGTTTCCGGACAAAGAGTCTTCGCCCCCGCCGCCTGTCACACTGTCGGACATGCTGCCGCCGAGGAGCGTATCGTTACCGTTGCCGCCGTCCAGAACGTCCTGGCCGCCCTGGCCCTGGATGCTGTCTGCGCCTCCCTGGCCTTCGACCGTGTCATCCCCGGCGCCGCCAAACACCGTATGGGCCTGAGGAGCGCCGGGGAGGTAGTCAGCGCCTTTCCCCGCATCCACGGGTCCGTCCGGCGCCAGTGCCAAGAAATCAATAAGGGCATCGCCTGCGGTCGGGGGCGGCCCGCCGATCACAAGTGATGTGGCCGGATCAAACAGCACACCGCCGGTTCCCAATTGGAACACCTGCCAGCCTTCGTCCAGGAAAACAGTGAAATCCGGCGGTGTGGGCATCAGTATGGCTTCGAATATCCCAAAACCCAGGAAACCGAGGAATGGCCGCAGATTGTCGGGATCAAACAGATCACTGGTCTGCAGGGCAAGTTTGGCCGGTATGTCAGGAATGTCGGGATCGTTGATAATCAGATCGCTGTTGCGCCCCAGCCGGTTCAGATCGAAATCGAACAGGGTGATGTAGCGTATTGGCTCATCGGCTACGATGAATATGTCATATGCATCGGCCATCGGAAAAATGTAGTTCCTGGCTAGGCAGGGTCAATTCTCCGGGTGCGTGCGGGGAAAACCCGTTCCGGTATGCTTGACCGCTGCCTAGCCCGGGTGCAGTGCTGCCGGGTGGCTCATGAATTTCTACGTTGTACCGGTGGGCAGAAGACAGCGCCGAGTGAGCGGAGGCTTTGGCGAAACCATGACATT
>JBFOLS010000759.1:0-3704 GCA_040830225.1 Leisingera sp. | reverse complement strand
TTTCACGCGCCTGGCGTCATCTGTCGCCATGGCAAAGTGAAACTCGGTCTCATCGATGAAGGCGCGCTCCACGATCCGGGCATTTCCGAATTGGTCGCGTTCCTTACCGGAAAAATCCTCGATACCGATGCTGGTGCCGCCTGTGGTTTCCCCCAGCGTGTGGACCTGGCCAAGCACGATCTGCCCGACCTCTGCATTACCGGCGTCCACCTCGATCGAGATCTCGATCCGGAACCCCGTGAAGCCGGGGATGCCGACCAGAAGCGCTTCGGAATCATATTCAACGCTGCCGAAAAAGAAGGCCTGCCAGTCCACGACATTGGTCGTGTCGACCAGGTTGACCGTTTCGTCATAGATCTTTTCGGCCGGATCAGCGTCATTGAACACCTTGACGCGGACGGACCCTGCCTGCAGGCCGAAGAAGGCCAGCCCGGTACAGAAAGAAGGCGGCACCAGCTCATAGGTAATTGAGCCAGCCTGAGAGGCTTTATCCCCGAGAACCAGGTCGAAGGCGCGCCATTTGTTGGTGGCGCTGATTTCAAGCCACCAATCGGGCTCCAGCGTCGGGTCTTTCCCCACGTTGCCATCCTGGATGCTCTCATAGACCTTATGCTCAACAGCGAGAATGACCCGCTGCTGAGCGCTGTATGTGGTGCCGGCATTCCACTCGCCGTGATCATCCTCGGTGATGTTGCTGTCTGTCAGGACAGCCTCATCCACTGCGATAGGCTCAATTACCTTCATGCACTGCTCCCTGCAGAAAGGGCATCCTGGGCCATGGTCCGGGTGTTAGATGCGGTTTTCTTGGTGTTGGCGGCTGTCTGAAGGCCCAATTGCCGCTGCTCCGAGCGCGTTGCGGCCACTTCCTTCCGCAGCTCCCGCAGCTCCCTGACGACTTCGCCGTTGTCGAGCATGTTGCGGCTTTGGGTATAGGGGTGAACCCGGGCGCCTCTCGGCAGATCAATGATCTCCGGCCCCTCTTCACCAACCAGGGCAGAACCGCCGGGCGCATAATTGGTGCCGCGCGCAAAGGCAGGAATGCCGCCCAGATCGCGGATCTGGCTCCGGAGTTCTTCAGCACGGGCTTCAGCGTTGCCGATTTTGCGGTTGGTGGAGCTGAAGAAGTTGCCCATGAATTCCGTTCCGAATTCATCCCGCAGCGCCTTTTTGAAGCCGACCACATCGCCGCCACCGTAATAGTCAAAGGAGGTTTCAATGCGGCCGGCATCATTCACGGAAATGGTGCCCTTCTGGCCAACCAGAGTGATGCCATATTGCTCACGCAGCGCGTTGAACTCATCGACCACGCCCTGGGCCTGCTGGCTGCGGATCACCGCATCTGCGCCTTTCACCTGCAGCCCGGCGATTTTCTGCACGTTCTCGCGCTGGATGCGGTCAGCCTCCACCGCGTCCCGCAGCTCCCCCATCATCCCGCGAAGCTTGTTCAGCGCAGACACCAGCTCCTGCACACCTTCCGACAATCCTTTGAACGCCTCGTCAGAGGTGAGCGCGATCCCGCCATCAAAGGTGATTTTACCGGAGCCGTCAGTGCCGATCAGATCGCTGATCCGTTTCAGCTTGCGGATGGTTTTTCCGCTGTCACCCTCAAGGGCCACATTCACCCGCCTGGTCAGGTTCGCATTCCGGGCCAGAAGCATTTCGCGGGTATCCGGGTCCAGATCCCGAATGAGGTTCAGGCTCAGATTGCGGTGCAGGTCAGTAGTGGTTTCCAGCACCAGGCGCTTGGTTTTCTTGTCGAGATCGTTCCGCAGCACAAAGTCCAGAGCCGCGACGTGCTCAGACATGGCATTGGTCGCGATCCACTTGTCAGCAGGGCTCAGCTCATCATTGCGGATGACGAAATCCAGCGTGGTGCGCAGGCCGGTCTCTGCATTGTCCACCAGCTTCTGCACCCAGCGCGGGGCGTCATCCGCCAGCGACACCGCAACATCCAGTTGCCCGACAAGATCATCGTAGCTGAAGGCCTCAGCATTATTGATGGCATCTTCCAGCGCTCCGAGAGAGCTTTCAAAGGCCTCAAGAGTGCCGTCCCAATTTTCGGTCAGCTCCTGGATGCCGTCGCCCAGATCCGCGACCTGGTCGGCCGTCAGACCTTCAAGCTGCAGGAAGCTGCTCAAGTTGGTCAGAACATCGATCTGCTTCTCGTAGAGCCCGCGCAGCACATCGTCGTTGGCGCCTTCCAGATCCGCGACCCCGGCCAGGAAATCAACCTGCCCCTGCACCTGGGCAGCAATCCGGCGGTATTCCAAAGAGCTGGACGCATTTGCCTTGGCGCTTTCGAGATAGGCCTTTGCCAAGGCAGGAATGTCCCTGGCCGCCTCAACATCCCCGCCCCGCGCCAGGTCAAAGGCTGTTTCAAACCGGCTCTGGTTGACGCGCTGAACCTGCCCGGCGCTGGCCGAGGTCAGATCAGTGTTCAACAGGTCGGACAGGAAGTCGCGGAGCGTGGCTGCGGTGCGATACCAAAGGTTGGCAGACTGCTCCGAGATCCGGGCCAGATCCCGGGCGGCATCGATCTGCGTCCCGATCTCGCCGCCGATGCTACCGACCATCGCCTGCATTTCTGCGGTGAACACTGCGACCTTTGGCAGAACCAGGTCCATACCGGCAGACAACTGCAGCAGTTCGGCATACAGCTCCCGGCCGGATTCCGAGGTCAGATCGATGCTCTCGACCAGTTCCCGGAACCCCGCCCGCGTTTCGGGCATGGCTACACCGAGTTCATCGAACTGTTCAGACAGTTGCTTCAGCGCACGGCGGCGGAGGGTGTCTGCCTGCTCGGCCTCAGAATAGAACGCAGCGAAATATGCGCTGGTTGCTGCCTGCATCTGCTCCGCACTGCCGAAGCTGGCCACCAGGTCAGAGGCCATATGACCGCCATTAACGCTGGCCTCGAAGGCAGTTCTGCCCAGGAGGTCCATAGCGTCATTTGCAGTCAACAACCCGCTTGCCAGGCGCGATAGGGTTTCGGTTGCGGTTTCTCCTGCCAGGGCCACGTCGTGCCCCTTCAGGATCAGTTCCGACATTTCGTCGGAGACGATGCCCATCTGCCGGGCAAATTCCTCTTCGATCTGCTCCTGGGATTTGCCGTTTGCCCAGATGGCGAAGTGATCTCCCTTCACTTTTCCTACGCCCTTGGTGCTCAATCCAAGAGTTTTGGCCATGTCCTTCAGACCAGCCACCTGAGCCTGCATTGCCTCGTCAAGAGCCGCCTCGATTTCGGCATCCACAGAATCGTAGACCCATTTATCGGAGCGAAACCAACCGCCTTTGTAGTGAGTGAATTTCCGCCCGGTGAACCCATCGGCACTAAAGGAGCCGTCAAAACCTTCGCCGTTGTATTTCCGGGAGAAGGCTTTTTTTAACAAGGCGGCGGCGCCAATCACGATGCCCAAGGCAGGCAGGGCGGCACCGAAGGCACCTGCTGACAAGCCAGCGCTTCCGGTTGCCAGCCCGCCCAAAGTGGCAAAGCTGGCGCTTAGACCGCCGCCGCTGAGAATACCGCCGAGGCCGGAGGCAAAGCCACTGAGCAAGCCGCCACCGCCAAGCAAGTTCGCCGCCCCGCCTGCCAGGTTCAGCAGGCCACCACCGCCACCAGTTGCGGCACCCACCGCTTGCTGGCCAGCAGTGCCAAGGACCAATTGATCAAGCCCCAGCAGCCCAGTTACTTGAGCCACCACAGG
>JBFOLS010000758.1:0-4320 GCA_040830225.1 Leisingera sp. | reverse complement strand
GGCCAACCAGCGCCGCCTCGGCGCCCGCAGCGCGTTTTGGCGTTGCCGCCATGCCGCCGAATGCGATCCGGGCAGAGGTGATCACGCCGTCCTTCACGGTGACGCTGACCCCAGCCGCAACCGAGGAAATATCCTCGTCCCGGCGCTTGGAAATCTTGTAGGCGGCGTCGATCTGCCCGTCCCGGCGCAGCGGGATGCGGATCGAGGCGACGAAATCGCCCGGCTCACGATCCTGCTTGCCGTAGTCGATAAAGAACTTCTCGAGCGGCAGAGTGCGGGAGCCGCCCTTTTTCTGCAGGGTCACTTCAGCGCCCAGAGAAATCAGCACCGGCGGGGTGTCTCCGATGGGGGAGCCGTTGGCGATATTGCCGCCGATGGTGCCCATGTTGCGCACCTGCCAGCCGGCAATGCGGTCCCAGTAGTCTCCCAGATGCGGGAAGGCATCGCGGATGGCTTCTTCGCTTTCGGTGTAGGTGACGCCGGCACCGATGATCAGCGCCTCGTCGGTCAGCTCAACTGCCTTCAGCTCCTCCAGATGGGCAACAAACACCACCGGAGAGATCGGCTTCATGAATTTGGTGACCCACAGGCCCACATCGGTGGAGCCCGCCACGATGGTTGCCTTGGGGTTCTCAGCCAGCACCTCTGCCAGATCCGCCGCATTCAGCGGAAGGATGGCGCGGTCGTCTTCGGGGCCGGTCACAACACGGGCCTGCGGCTGGATCGCATTCAGCTTGGCGGTCAGGCTCTCACGCTCGGTGGTCAGATAATCGTTGGCTGGGGTGCCGTACTGGTTCACTGCCAGCGCGGCCTTCACAATCGGCTCATAGCCGGTGCAGCGGCAGAGGTTGCCCTGCACAGCAGTTTCCACCTGCGCCTCGGTCGGCTGCGGGTTTTCCATCCACAGCGCATACAGCGACATCACGAAACCGGGGGTGCAGAAGCCGCACTGGCTGCCGTGGTATTCGACCATCGCCTGCTGTACCGGGTGCAGCCGCCCGTTCGGGCCGGACAGATGTTCGACCGTCACCACGTGGCAGCCGTTCAGCGACGCCAGAAAGCGGATGCAGGCGTTCACAGCTTCATAGCGCAAGGCGCCATTGTGCAAACGGCCCACCAGCACAGTGCAGGCACCGCAGTCGCCTTCGGCGCAGCCTTCCTTGGTGCCGGTCAGGCGCTGCTCCAGGCGCAGGAAATCCAACAGGGTCGTGGTCGCCTTCACGTCCTTGACCGATAGCTCCCGCCCGTTCAGCAGAAAGCGGATGTCGTGTTGATGTTCCATCTGGCCTCCAAGTCGTCGCTAGACAGCTTTTGAATCTGTTGCGTCATTTTTACCCTGTCTGACTGCCACGGTTAATGGCCGCAATCGCGAAAGGCTTTCAACACCCTGTTGAAAATGGTTAGGCTAATAGGTGCCGGAACCGGCAGGAATACCGCCGTTTGATCTTAGGCCCAAGCGCTGAGTGCGCCCCGCAAAGGTTTGTAATACATGTCTTATCTGGAATCCCTGCGTGTCTTTACCCGAGTCGTTGAGCTCGGCAGCATCACCTCCGGAGGGCGGGACCTGCGGTTGACTCCTGCCGTGGCCAGCAAGCGGATCAAGGAGCTGGAGAAGCATCTTGGCGTCCGCCTGTTCAACCGAACCACGAGATCGCTGACCCCGACCGAGGTCGGACAGCTGTTTTATGCAGAGGCCAAGAAGGTTCTCGAATCGATTGAGGACGCCGAGGCGGTGGTGGCGCATTTTTCGGAAGCGCCGCGCGGGGTGATCCGGGTGACCGCACCCTTGGGTGTCGGCCGCCGCATCATTGCTCCGCTGGTGCCCGGATTTGTCGAGGATTACCCCGCCACCGAAATCCGCATGCGCATGTCGGACCGCAAGGTGGACATCCTGGCTGACGGGCTGGACGTGGCGTTCTTTATCGGAACCCCGCATGACTCCACCCTGAAGATGCGCAAGATCGCCGATTGCGCCCGGGTGCTGTGTGCCGCGCCGGAATACCTGGAGCGCCACGGCACCCCGCAGGTGCCGGAGGATTTGCTGACAGGCCACAACTGCCTGCTTCTGCGCTATCCGCGCTCGCCCGAGTACTATTGGACGCTGGAAACACCTGAAGGGCCGCGCAAGCTGGAGGTTTCCGGCAAATACGACGCGGATGACAGCGATGTCCTGACCAGTTGGGCGCTGGACGGGCGCGGTATCGTCAACAAGCCGCGGTTCGATGTGGCTGCGCATTTGCGCAGTGGCGAATTGGTCGAGGTGCTGCCGCAAACGCCGCCGGAACCGACCATCTTTGGCTGCCTGTACCCGCACCGGAAGCTGCAGGACCCCAAGATCCGCCTGTTTGTGGATTACGCGGTGAAACATGGGCTGGCAGCGTTCCGGCAAAGCGAAGCTGGAGAATAGTTCAGTTTCAAGGCCCTTCGTGACTGGGGCGGCGACCGCTCTAGGGTAGTACCCTCGGGGGCTACGCCCGATGCCACAGCAAAACGGCCCTGCCGCGGGGGCAGAGCCGTTGGAACTCGTCACTCAGGTAAGGATCAGTTTGCAGCCAGCGCAAACGGCAGATCCTTTGCGGCATCGCCGTACCACCGGCGGATCAGAGCGCGCTCGTCCTCTTCCATATAGGTGACATTGGCGGGCGGCATCGCGTGGGTTGCACCGGACTGAAGGTAAATCTCCTTGGCGTATTTCGCCACATCCGCGGGGGTCTCCAGCAGCACGTTCTTGGGCGCGCGGCGGATGCCGTCATAGTAGGGTTCCCGCGAATGGCACATGGCACAGCGGCCCGGCACCACATTCATCACGTCCTCGAAATGCTGGCTGCCCGCAAAGACTTGCTCGGTCTTGTTGAGTTCCCGCACTTCCGATTCCTCGTAAGTGTCCTGCTGCAGCGGGGCCTGGCTCAGGATCATCACACCGATGAACAGGATGGCAGTCACCGGCCAGGTCCAGGTCGGGTTGCTGGCGCCTGCGTGGTTGCTGTTGAAGTAATGGCGGATGGTCACGCCCATCAGGAACACCAGCGCCGCGATCAGCCAATTGTACTCGGTGGCAAACGCCAGCGGGTAGTGGTTGGACAGCATCAGGAACACAACCGGCAGCGTCAGGTAGTTGTTGTGGGTCGAGCGCAGCTTGGCGATCTTGCCGTACTTGGCATCCGGCGTGCGGCCTTCCTGCAGGTCTTTCACCACGATGCGCTGGTTCGGCATGATGATGAAAAAGACGTTTGCCGTCATGATGGTAGCCGTAAAGGCTCCCAGGTGCAGCATCACCGCACGGCCGGTGAAGATCTGGTTGTAGCCCCAGCCCATGGCGACCAGCAGCACGAACAACAGGACCATCAGGAAGGTCGGCTTTTCCCCCAGCGGCGATTTGCACAGGAAGTCATAGATGATCCAGCCGACGGTCAGCGAGGCACCGGAAATCAGGATGCCCTGCCACAGGGCCAGGTCGGCCTTGTTCGCGTCGATCAGGTAAAGCTCGCCGCCCGCCCAGTAAACGATCATCAAGAGGGCTGCGCCCGACAGCCAGGTCGCATAGCTCTCCCATTTGAACCAGATCAGGTGATCCGGCATGTTCTCCGGCGCTACCAGATATTTCTGGATGTGGTAGAAACCGCCGCCGTGGACCTGCCATTCCTCGCCGTGCGCGCCGACCGGCAGATGCGGAACCTTCCGCAGGCCAAGGTCCAGCGCCACGAAGTAGAAAGACGATCCGATCCAGGCAATGGCGGTGATGACGTGAAGCCAGCGGACCGCAAAGCCCAGCCAGTCCCACATGATCACAATCTCTTCCATTGTTCTCTCCTCATAAGCTTTGGCAAGGACACTAGAGCATGCCGCTATTTTCATGTATTGGGTAAAAAATCCAAGCTGTTTCAAAATAAGGCTAAGAATACCCGCATGGCCTATCTCGACAATATCCGCACCTTTGTCCGGGTTTACGAACTTGGCAACATGTCCGCCGCGGCGCGTGATATGCGGATATCGGCTGCGGTGGCTTCGTCGCGGATTTCGCAGTTGGAAGAACATCTTAACGTGCGTTTGTTCCAGCGCACCACGCGGCTGTTGAACCCGACCGAGCAGGGCAATCTGTTCTATCACGGCGCGGTCAAGATCCTCGAAGCGGTGGATGAGGCCGAAGCCGATATCAGCAGCGTCACCCAGACTCCGCGCGGCACGCTCTATGTAGCGGCCCCACTTGGGCTGGGGCAGCGGCTGATTGCGCCGGCGGTGCCGAAGTTCAAGGAAGCCTACCCGCTGATCTCGATCCGCCTGCGGCTGTCAGACCGCAAGCTGGATCTGGCTGCCGAGGGG
>JBFOLS010000757.1:0-4878 GCA_040830225.1 Leisingera sp. | reverse complement strand
CTGCCAGGCCCGGCGGGTTTTAGGGCCCATGAGCCCATCGGCAGGCCCTGGCTCAACCCCCAACCCCAGAAGCTGCCGCTGCACACATTCCACAAACGGGTCTGCTGCTGCCGGAACCGCGGCACCGGCCAGGACCAGAAGCAGGGCCAGCCTCCAGACAGCCCGGAGCGTCAGGCAGAACCCGGCTTTCACGCGCCGCTCCGCCGCATTTTCGCAATGTAGGCCCGGGCCGCTCCACGGCTCTTGCGCAGCTCCATCACCTGGGCTTCAAACGCCGCCAATTCCAGTCCGAAGCTGGCCCGGAACGCCTGCTCCCAGCTTTTTCCAGTGCTCAGCTGCCGCCAGAAGCCGAACAGGGCCTCTTCGCCGCGGATCCGGATCAGAATGTCCACCGCGTAATGGGCAAAGTCATAATCCGCCTCGCTGGCCACCGCCTTGTGGGCCCGCATGGCCTTCAGGCTTTTTTTCGACTTCAGCGCCCATTCCCGCAGCTCTTCAAGCCCCGGCGCGCGGTGGCGTAAAACTCTCTTCCCGAACCGCGCAGCCACCAGCTCCGCGCCGCCCTCCACCAGCCAGTGCGGGCCCATGCGCTGGCGCACTGCCGAACCTTTCCAGCCCTCAGCCCGGGCGCCGCCAAGCTCGGCCTGCACCAGGTGCATATATTCATGCGCCATCATGTTGCCCAGCCAGTGCTTGGCCCGCTTGAGCCAGGCCTTGTCAGCCGCATGCGGGTTGTCCCAGCAGATGTACATGAACCGCAGATACGCAGCCCCCGCTACACCGAAAGTGGTGTCGCAATGGGCGGCAATGGAAGCGTCGGGATTGTATTTCAGAGGGGTGAGCTGCGCCAGCAGGCGGCGCACATAGCCTTGCACGGTCTTGGTGCTGCCCGCAGCCGCGATTGCAATGTTCCCTGCCAGAACGATCCCGTATTCCTTTTCCATGAACCGCCGGGTCTGGTCATAGGCGCGCTGCACCCCCTTTTCCACGTTTGGCGCATCCGCAAGCAGCAGCACCGGCGCTGCCGAGGGCAGGTGCTTTGCCAAGCCCGGCTGCAATGCTGGCAGCTCCCGGCACCAGTGAATCGCGGTCTTGCGTGAAAAAGACGGCAACCCAGCCAGATGGCCGCTGGAAGCCCCGGGATAGGCAGCACGCATATCCTTCCAGGCGCGCTGCGTGGCCGGCACCAGCGTTCCGTCAGTGCGGCCCGGGTCATGGCCCAGACCGGCCAGCTGCCGCTGAACGCAAGCGGTGAACGGGTCGGCTGCGGCGGGGGCCGCCAGCATGGCAAAGCCCAGCGCGGCGGAAATAAGCCCGAGTTTCCGGAACATGAAATCACCTCATTGAAACGGCTTGATCAGGGGTGCCCCCGAAACAATTCAGGCCCCCAGATTGGGAGCCTGATGAAGGAAAATTCAAGCGTTTTCCATGTGCTGCGCGAAAGATTATCAACCTTTCAGTGCACTGGGACCGGTGTCAGGTCGTTCTGGCGCGCCAGCACAAAGGCCGCGCGGCGGTCGGCAACCAGCGCCAGCTGGCCGCCCTCGGCGTCATGAACCGCATAGAGCTGCTCATGGTCTCCGGCGCTGTCCTGCACCTCCTTGGGCAGATCGGAAACCGCGACCGCCTTCACATAGACGGTCCGGTCGGTGCCTTGCTTGAAGTCAAACGGTGTATGCATTGCTCTTACCCCTTTTTGATGTTGATCGTCTGGACCACGGTTTCCGGCCGCGCACGGGTGAGATCCACATGCAACAGCCCGTTTTCCATCACGGCCTCGCCCACTTCCACGCCATCGGCCAGCACGAACATGCGCTGGAACTGGCGCGCCGCGATGCCGCGGTGCAGGAACACCCGCCCTTCGCTGTCGTCGCGCTGGCGGCCCCGGATCACCAGCTGGCGGTCCTCGACGGTGATCGCCAGGTCCTCTTCAGCAAAACCGGCCACGGCCAGGGTGATACGGTAGGAATAGTCAGAGGTCTGTTCGATGTTATAGGGAGGATAGCCTTCGTTGCCCGATTTTGCTGAGCGTTCCAGGAGGCGTTCCAGCTGCTCAAACCCCAGCATATGCGGGTAAGAGCCCAAGGTAAGTTTCGACACGTCTGTTCGTCCTTTATGCCAAAGCGACGGATGCGCGCGGCCCCGGTCCCGGCAGCCGCTTCCAGAAGAATATGGGAAGTTCCATCTGGATTCACAAGTGCATGTGTCCATAGGTCTAGCGGAAAACCAGTTAACGAAGTATCTTTGGTGGTACTTCATTCATCAGCTTAATTGAGTCGCCCATGAATGCACCCACAGATGTGTCGATGAAGACCGATGAGGTCCTCAGGGTCGAGCTAGAGGTTTTCCGCAGGCAGCACCGTGATCTGGACGAGGCGATCAGCGCGCTGGAAGAGCGCGCCACCAGCGACCAGCTGACAATCCGCCGCCTGAAGAAACAGAAGCTCGTTCTCAAGGACAAAATCGCCTTGATCGAAGACCGGCTCACCCCGGACATTATTGCCTGACGCCGTGCCGGGTTTCCCGGCGCAGCAACGTATTACCAGTCCGCCGGTGCCAAAGCTGCCCGGTTTCAGCTGCAGAACGCAGCTATTCCAATAAAACAGATCCTCCCCGCCCCTTGGCCATGCAGCAGAGCTGTAAAGCCAAGGTGTTTGGCATGGCAGCGCACCTGATTGAGCGCTGCGGTTGCATATTGCGGCGGCGTCAGAGATCCTTGCAGATCCGCAGCGCATCATAGAGGGCGGCGTGGATGTTGCGCCCGGCTACGGCATCGCCTGCCCGGGCCAGCCAAAAGCCGCCTTGCGTATTGATTTCCGCAAAGGGGCTGCGGCCGGCAATCATCGCTTGATGCTCAAGCTGGCCAAGGTTGCGTGATAGCGGTTTCAGCTCGTGATAGAGATCCTCGGCCGGCACCACCCCGTGTTCCGAGATCACGTGATCCACCACCCGTTCCTGGGTTTCGCCTGTCAGCACATGGCGCAGGGTGATCCGCTTGCGGTTGCCGTCCGCTGCCACTGAGACGGGTTCAAGCAGGCACTCCATCGCAACCCCTTGCCGGGCCAGATCCCGCAGCACCACCGCCGCGTTGGTCGGCCCCAGGTCATGCGCTGCCATCCGGTCCGGTGTGGCCAGGGTCACCCGGCAGCCTGCCCGCGCCATTACATCTGCACAGACCAGTGCCGCGTGATCGCCGGCCTCATCCAGCAGCAGCACATCGCCCGAGACCCGCACTTCGCCGCCAAGCACCTCCCAGCTGGAGTTGATCAGATGGCCGCCCGGTACTTCCAAAGGCTCCGGCCAGCCGCCAGCAGCCACGATCACCGCATCCGGCCCCTCAGCCAGCACATCCCCGGCCTCGGCATAGGCGTTGAGCCGCACGTCCACGCCCAGCCGCTCCACTTCGGTGATCAGCCAGTCCGCCACGCCCCAGATCTGGCGGCGGGTCATGCCCTTGGCCGCCAGCCCGATCTGGCCGCCCAGACGCCCGCTGGCCTCAAACAGCACCACGTCATGGCCGCGCTCAGCCGCCACCCGGGCCGCCTCCAGCCCCGCTGGTCCGCCGCCGATCACCACCACCTTGCGGCGCTCAGCAGCAGGCGTAATCACATGCGGCATCACCGCCTCGCGCCCCGTGGCCGCGTTGTGTCCGCAGACAGCCGGCTTGCCCTGATTGACCCGGTCAACGCAATAGCCCAGCGCCACGCAGGGGCGGATCTGCTCCTCTTCGCCCCGGCGCAGCTTCTGCACCAGATAGGGGTCGGCCATATGGGCACGGGTCATGCCGATCATATCAGCCTGGCCTTCGCGGATGGCATGGCGCGCGGTGGCAATATCCGCCACACCGCCGGCATGAAACACCGGCAGATCCACCGCTGCACGGATGACCCCGGCCACATTCAGATGCGGCGCTGCGGGCATTCCCATCGGCGCCACCCAGCCGGCCAGCCCCAAGTCGTCATAAGGCGCGCCTGCCAGCACATTGAGGAAATCCAAAGCTCCGGTGGCAGCAATCTTTTGCGCCGCCTCAACACATTCCGCAGCGCTGAGACCGCCTTCAGCCAGCTCATCGCCGGTCACCCGCATGCCCAGGATCAGATCCGGCCCCACTGCCTCGCGCACCGCCTCCAGCACCTGCAGCGTCAGCCGCAGCCGGTTGTCCAGCGAGCCGCCGTAGTCGTCCTCCCGCGTGTTGACCAAAGGCGACAGGAACTGCCCCAGCAGATGCGAATGCGACAAAAGCTCGATACCGTCGAAACCGCCCTCCTGGCAGCGCAGGGCCGCATTGGCGAAGTCCTTGATGATGCGGGAAATATCCTCCACCTCCATTGCCTTGGGAAAGGCGCGGTGCGCCCGCTCCCGCCGCCCCGACGGCCCCAGCACCGGCAGCCAGTGCCCGTCATCCCAGGCCGTGCGCCGCCCCATATGGGTGATCTGGCACATGACCGCTGCGCCGTGCTTGCGCACCCCGTCCGTCAACCGCTGGAACCACGGGATGATACTGTCGTCGCCTGCATAAAGCTGCCCGAAGACCGAAGGGCTGTCCGGTGCAATATTGGTCGAACCGCCAATCACCGTCAGGGCAATGCCGCCGCGCGCCTTCTCCTCATGGTACAGCCGGTAACGGTCGCGCGGATGGCCGCCTTCCTGAAACGAAGGCGCATGCGCCGTGCTCATGATCCGGTTGCGCAGATTCAGGTGGCGGATCTGCAAGGGCTGGAGGAGAGGATCAGTTTGAGTGTTCATGGGGTGCATCCGGTATTTGCTGCCATCGGCATCAGGGCCTCAATCGCTGTCCCAAACTTGCAGAAAACCGGCATGATCCGCCAGAAGTTGCGACACTTGCCTGCCTGCGCCCGCCCGTCCTTCTTACCGGAT
>JBFOLS010000756.1:0-5073 GCA_040830225.1 Leisingera sp. | reverse complement strand
TTTCTGTGCGGCCATGATGGTCAGGGTGATCGAGGTGCAGATGAAGGCGATTGCCAGCAGCCAGGTCACCTTGCCAAGCGCGGTTGCCGCAGCACGGCCCGAGATCGCGCCGCCGCCGCCGCCGCCCATGCCCAATCCGCCGCCTTCGGAGCGCTGCAGCAGCACCACGGCAATAAGGCCAAGAGCCAGAAGAAGATGGATGATGAGAACAACGTTTTCCATGGGTCCCTGCGGCGGTTGGCTGAGTACCGGGCGTAAATAGGCAAGATTGACCGGGGGGGCAAGGGCCGAGTTTGCCGGTTTCAACCGGTTTCCCGGGAGAACTGCCTTGCGCAGACCCGGTCATCCCCCGGATCGCCCTGCGATCCGGTTCGCGCCGGCTTCGGTCCGGCTGGACGGAAGCGAAATTTTCCGCCGTTGCGGCAGGCTGCAAGGCAAAACTGTTGTCCTGCCCGGGCACCCAACGGTACCGGTCCCCGGCGGCGCCGGGCCCGAAACTCCCGTTAAGTAGGGGAGAGAGTGGTCACGCTACGTGATTGTTCGCATCAGGAAACGTGACTGGACAGCGGGCCGGCCCCGTCGCAGCATGGGATTATGCCGCATGATGATCCAGACCACCCGCACAGCCTGCTGCCGCCTGATCCCGCCCTGCGGGTAAAGGCGCTGGAGACGATTCTCACCCGCAAGGGACTGATTGATCCCGCCGCGCTGGACGAGATCATCGACACATACCAGAACAGAATCGGCCCGCAGAACGGTGCCCGTGTCGTGGCCAGGGCTTGGAGCGATCCGGATTTCAAGGCGGCGTTGCTGGCAGCCGCGGATCCGGTGCTGGCGGAGCTGGGCTATTACGGCCGCCAGGGTGAACATATGGTGGTGGTCGAAAACACCCCCGCGCAGCACAATATGGTCGTTTGCACCCTGTGCAGCTGCTATCCGTGGCCGCTTTTGGGAATTCCGCCCGGCTGGTACAAATCTGACTCTTACCGCGCCCGTGCCGTGCGCGAGCCGCGCAAGGTGCTGGCTGACTTCGGGGTGAGCCTGCCGGAGGAAACCTCTGTCCGCGTTTGGGATTCGACAGCAGAAGTCCGTTACCTGGTGCTGCCGATGCGGCCTGAAGGGACGGAAGGGCTCAGCGAAGAGGGGCTCGCAGCTTTGGTCACCCGCGACAGCATGATCGGCACTGGCCTGGCGCGGCAGCCGGGGGAGGCGCCGTCATGACCCGGGTGCATGACATGGGCGGGCGATTCGGTGACGGGCCGGTGAAATCTGAGCCAGAAGACGCCCCTGTTTTTGAACAGGACTGGCACGCCCGGGCGCTGGCGGTGACACTGGCCTGCGGTGCGCTGGGGCAATGGAACATTGATGTCTCTCGCCATGCCCGTGAGAAGCTTTCGCCAAAGGATTACACCCGCTTTTCCTATTACGAGAAATGGATTGCGGCGCTGGCGGACCTGCTGGTGGAGAAAGGCGTGCTCTCGGAAAAAGATCTGCAGGGGCAGGGCGCTGAAGAACTGCATGCGCTGGCTGAGCGCGCCTTGAAGGCCGGAGCTGTGGCGGGCGTGCTGGCCAAGGGCGGCCCGGCGGATCGTGAGGGAGGGCCGAAACCTCTGTTTACCCCCGGCCAGGCGGTGCGGGCGCGAATCCCTGCGGATAACGCTCTGGTTTCCGGCGGCCACACGCGGCTGCCGCAATACGCAGCCGGCGCGCGCGGCTATATCCTGTGGCTGCACGGCACCCATGTGCTGCCCGACAGCAATGCTCATGGCCTGGGCGAGGCGCCTGAGCCGCTATATGCCGTGCGCTTTTTTGCCCGCGAGCTGTGGGCGCATCCTGAGCACCCCGATGACGAGGTGGTGCTGGATCTGTGGCAAAGCTATCTGGAGCCGCTATGAGTTCTTGCGCTGAAGTCTCCGCCCCGGAACCGGTCTTTGCCGAGCCTTGGCATGCCCAGGTCTTTGCGCTCACCGTGCATCTGAATGAGGCGGGGCGGTTTACCTGGGCAGAATGGGTGGAACGGTTTTCCGGGACGCTGAAACGGCATGGCCTCAGCCGGCAGCTGGATGGCGGCGAAGACTATTTTCAAGCCTGGCTTGAGACGCTGGAGGTGTTTCTGGCTGAGGATGGCGCGGCTTCGCGGGCCGAGGCAGAGGTCATGCGCAGCCGCTGGGAAGAGGCCTATCTGGGCACGCCGCATGGGAAACCGGTCCGGCTCGGGGGTTAAGCCTGCAGCAGGTTCAGCCGCCAGGGCCTTTGGGCCGGGGCGGTTATGCCGTCTCTTGTTACCTGAAGCGCTGATCCGGGAAGGATGGCGGCGCCGCCGGGTGGAGTTGGACAGACCCCGCGGGGCCTGCTCGGACAAGCTTGCTTGAACGACCCCCTTTTTATCAGGGCCGGTCTCCGGGTGTTGCGCAGGCAGCCTCACAGATGCCTGCGCCTCGTCATCATGACCCTGCGCAGAGCCATGGCGGGTGATCGCGATCATTGGGCAGTGTGCCATGCGGCAGTAAGGACCCGGTGAAGCGGGCGTACGGCGGGCAGGCAACACGGGCCGTCTTGCCGGAAGCGGCGGGTCTGGGGAATCGCCCGGCGCCGCCGCCGGGCTGGGCTTGCCTGCCCCCTTTTGCATGCGCCGTCCTCCGCGACAGCAGCGAAAACCATGGCTAGGCCGCCTCCTGCGGCGAATTTGCGGTTCCCCTGCCTGCGCTGCATCGCTATATGAGCGTGGGTTTGAACCAGACTGTAAAGGACCGGATATGGCCAACGTCGTCGTAGTCGGCGCCCAGTGGGGCGACGAGGGTAAAGGCAAGATCGTGGACTGGCTGAGCGAGCGTGCAGACGTGATCGCACGCTTCCAGGGCGGCCATAACGCCGGCCACACGCTGGTCATTGACGGCAAGGTCTACAAGCTGCACGCGCTGCCCTCGGGCGTGGTGCGCGGCGGAAAGCTGTCGGTTATCGGCAATGGCGTGGTGCTGGATCCCTGGCATCTGCTGAAGGAAATTGAGACGGTCCGCGAGCAGGGTGTCGAGATCACGCCTGAAACCCTGATGATCGCCGAGAACACACCGCTGATCCTGCCGCTGCATGGCGAATTGGACCGGGCTCGCGAGGAAGCGGCCTCCAAGGGCACCAAGATCGGCACCACCGGCCGCGGCATCGGCCCGGCTTATGAGGACAAGGTGGGCCGCCGTGCCATCCGCGTTGCCGATCTGGCCGATGAGGCGACCCTGATTGCCCGCGTCGACCGCGCGCTGCAGCACCATGACCCGCTGCGCAAGGGCCTGGGCGCCGGCCCGGTCGACCGCGACGCGCTGATCGAACAGCTGAAAGAGATTGCGCCGAAGATCCTGCCCTATGCGGCGCCGGTCTGGAAGGTGCTGAACGAGAAGCGCAAGGCGGGCAAGCGGATCCTGTTCGAAGGCGCACAGGGCGCGCTGCTGGACATCGACTTCGGCACCTATCCCTTTGTGACCTCCTCGAACGTGATTGCCGGCCAGGCAGCCACCGGCGTCGGCATCGGCCCGGGCTCGATTGACTACGTTCTGGGCATCGTGAAGGCCTATACCACCCGTGTGGGCGAAGGCCCGTTCCCGACCGAACTGCTGGACGCAGAAGGCAAACCCGATGCGGATGGTGAGCGCCTGGGCACCCGCGGCCATGAGTTCGGCACCACCACCGGCCGCCAGCGCCGCTGCGGCTGGTTCGACGCGGCACTGGTGCGCCAGACCTGCGCCACTTCCGGCATCAAGGGCATCTGCCTGACCAAGCTGGACGTGCTGGACGGCTTCGAGACCCTGAAGATCTGCACCGGCTATGACCTGGACGGCGAGCATCTGGATTACCTGCCGACTGCTGCCGACCAGCAGGCCCGCTGCAAGCCGGTCTATGAGGAAATGCCGGGCTGGAGCGAGTCGACCGAAGGCGCGCGCAGCTGGAACGACCTGCCGGCCAATGCAATCAAATATGTGAAGCGCGTGGAAGAGCTGATCGACTGCCCTGTCGCGCTGCTGTCCACCAGCCCGGAGCGGGACGACACCATCCTGGTGACCGACCCGTTCGCCGACTGATGGCAGAGAAGCAAGGCCTGAGCTACAAGGCCCGGCGGCGCTGGTCCTTGATCATCCTGCTGGTCGGGATGCCGCTTTACATCGTGGCGGCTGTCACGGTGCTGAACTGGCTCGACCGGCCGCCGCTGTGGCTGGAGCTGATCGTCTATGTCGCTCTGGGCATTGTCTGGGTGCTGCCGTTCAAGTTCGTGTTCCGCGGCGTCGGCAAGGAAGACCCGGACGCAGGGTCAGAATAAGGGGAGGGGCGCTGCCCCGCCGGCTTTGTTGAGAAGGGGGGCGCTGCCCCTCTTGGCCTGGCGGCCAATTCACCCCGGAGTATTGGAGACCAGAAAGAAGCAGTTTTGGTCTGCAGAAATGAAAAGGCGGCCTTTGGAGGCCGCCTTTTTTGCGTTTGACACCGGCCGCGGGGTCAGCCCGCAGCGCGTTTGCCGGGTTTGAAGCCGATATCGCCTGAGGCGGTGAACTGGCCGTTGCCGGAGCGTTCGATCTTGCCGTCGCGCAGCAGCTGGCCGAAGGAGCGCAGCCCGTCTTCGCGGTTGAAGTCGCCGCCGCCGGCACTGCGGACCTTGCTCATCAGCTGAGGGCGCGAGAAATGGTCGCGGCCTTCGACAAAGCTCATGTAGGCGGCAGCGGCTTCGAGCAATTCGTGCAGTTCCGCGGCGCCGCGCTCGGCGGCATAGTCGGCAAAACCGCCGGAATTCTTTTCATCCCCGTGGTCCAGCACTGCGGCGGACACCCGGCGCGGCCGCACCGGCTGCGGCGCCTGAGCGTCTTCATCAATGCGCTGAGCGGCCACCAGTTTCAACGGCGCCGGACGCGCCGCCGGGCTGGGCGGGCGCTCGGAACTGCCCTGGCGGGCCTCCGGGCGGCGCGGGCGCACCACGCTGGCCAGATCATCCCGGTAGGGTTTGGCGTCGTCGCTGCCGGTGCCGCTGGCCGGGCCATCAGCTTTGGTCGCGGCAACTGCGGCACGCAATTGGCTGTAGGCTTCGCGCGAAGAGGC
>JBFOLS010000755.1:0-2290 GCA_040830225.1 Leisingera sp. | reverse complement strand
CGAGTTTCTGTCCCGCGCAACCGCGCTTGGCGTGACCGCCTCTGCCGCCTACGGCATGATCGGCCTCAGCCGGCCGGCGCAGGCCGCCGCCAATCCGCAGCAGGGCGGCACCATCCGCATCCAACAGGTTGTGCGTGCCCTACTTGACCCGCCGCTGTTCAACGGGCCGCAGCTCGGCGACCTGGTGCGCGGCTACCTGGAATACCTGGTGCAGTACAACGCCGACGGCACCTTTGAACCGCGCCTGCTGGAAAGCTGGGAGGTCAATGAAGACGCCACCGAATACCTGCTGCACATCCGCCCCGGCGTGAACTGGAACGACGGCCGCGGCACCCTGACCGCCAAGGATGTGGCTTATAATTTTGCCCGCTGGTGCGATGGCAAATGGGAAGGCAACTCAATGGCCGCCCGCATGGGTTCGCTGCAGAACGAGGCCGGTGACGGCCCCGCTGAAGGCGCGCTGGAGATCGTCGACGATCTGACGCTGAAACTGAAGCTCACCCGACCCGATATCACCATCATTCCGGCAGTGACCGAATACCCTGCCGCTATCGTGCCGGACGGCTGGTCCGGCGACCCGGGCGCCGATCCGGTCGGTACCGGTCCTTACAAGCTGGTCGAATACGAGGTAGGCGTGAAGGTTGCGCTAGAAAAGAACACCGATCACGCGTGGTGGGGCAAAGGCGCCTACCTCGACCGGATCGAGTTCATCGACTTCGGCACCGATGCCTCGACTCATCTGTCGGCAGCCGAGGCCGAGGAAATCGACATGACCTACGAAACCGTGGGCGAATATGTCGACATCTTCACCTCCATCGGCTGGAACGTCAGTGAATCCGTCTCCGCCAACACCCTGGTGCTGCGCACCAACCGCGACTCCCTGGTGGACGGCGCCGCGCCCTATGCCGACGCCCGCGTCCGCCGCGCCCTGGCACTGGCCTGCGACAACGCAGTGCTGCTGGAACTGGGCTATGACAGCCGCGGCACCCTGGCCGAGAACCACCACGTCTGCCCGATCCACCCGGAATACGCCGACATCGGCGCCCCGGTGCGTGACCCTGAAGCAGCGCGCAAGCTGATGGAAGAGGCCGGTATGCTCGACTTCGAGCATGAGCTGATCTCGATCGACGACGACTGGCGCCGCAACACCACCGATGCTCTGGCGGCGCAAATGCGCGATGCCGGCCTCAAGGTGAAACGCACGGTGCTGCCCGGCAACACCTTCTGGAATGACTGGGACAAATACCCGTTCAGCTCCACCGACTGGGGCCACCGCCCGCTTGGGGTGCAGGTGCTGACTCTGGCCTACAAGACCGGGGTGGCTTGGAATGAAACCGGCCTGGCCAGCGCCGAGTTCGACAGCATGCTGGAAGCCGCTTCAGCCATCGCCGACGCCGATACCCGCCGCACCCACATGGAGAAAATTGAGCAGTTCATGCGCGACGACGGCACTGTGATCCAGCCCTACTGGCGTTCGCTTTACCGCCACGCCCGCCCCGGCATCATCGGCGCCGAGAGCCACCCGATCAACGAAATCCACGTGCACAAGCTGGCACTGGAAGCCTGACCGGACCGCAAATGAAAGGGCGCGCGCCAGACCTGGCGCACGCCCATTTGTTCAGATGTCGACCTCAACCCGGCCAATCGGATTGGAGCAGCAGGCCAGGATGTATCCCGCCTCCACATCCTCTTCCGAGATGCCGCCGTTGTGGACCATATGCACCTCGCCCGCGGTCTTCTTGACCTTGCAGGTGCCGCAGATGCCGAAGGTACAGCCTGACGGAATGTTAAGACCGGAAGCCTTGGCCACCGCCAGAACCGTATCGGTCTCGGTGCAGGTTGCCATGACGCCGGACGCCGCAAAGCTGATCTCGGCAGTGGCGCTTTCTTCCGGAACCACATCGTCCAGCTCCGGCGCATCCGCCTCAGTCTCAACCGGCGCGCCAAAGCTCTCCTGATTGTAGTTGTCCATGTCAAAGCCGAGGCCAATGAGCATGTCACGCACTGCCTGCATGAACGGCTCAGGCCCGCAGCAGTAGACCTCGCGCTCCAGGTAGTCCTGAGCGATGATCCCCAGCATGATCTGGCTCAGCTGCCCGCGGTAACCGGTCCAGACCCGATAGGCGTCGTCCTCTTCCACCACAAAGTTCAGCTTCAGTCCCGGAACCCGGGACGCCATGCTCTCCAGCTGCTGGCGCGCGATGATCTCGCTTGGCCGCTTGGCACAATTGATGAAGCAGACGTCGGGCGACTGGCCGCGGTCGAACAGATACTGGGTCATCGACAGGCT
>JBFOLS010000754.1:0-5068 GCA_040830225.1 Leisingera sp. | reverse complement strand
TTCTCCAGCACATCGCGGGCAAACACCATGTTGCCCTCATGCGCTTCCAGCATGTCGGCCATCTTCTGGTTGGTCGCGGTGCCGATCGCCGCCATTGCGGTCTGAGCTTCCTTGTCGGTCTGAACGCCGATCTCGTTGATCCTATGCGCCACATCCTGCTGCTGCGCGGTCTTCAGCGATTTGGTCAGCGCATCATACAGCACCACCCGCTGCTGGGTGTCCGTCTGCAGTTTGTTGATCAGCACCATCTGCGTCGCCGCCTGGTTCTGCAGGGAGTCGACCCAGGTCTTGCCCTTCTCGATATAGCGCTCCAGCGTCTGGCTTTTCGCCAGCTTCACCTGCTCATCCTGCACCAGCGCGTTGTATTTCGCGTTCAGATCCGCCAGCTCGGTCTCCAGCTTGGTGCGCGCGGCAGCATCCTGCTCGACCGAGATCTTGTTCTCCAGCTCAATGATCTGCGGGTCCAGCGCGGTGATTTCCGCCTTCACCGCCTCCAGCTCCTGCACCGTGAACTCGCGGTCATCCAAAGTGGAAGCCAGGTTCGCCTGCACCTTCTCGCGCTGCTCTTCCAGCGTCGCCAGCTGGCCGTCCAGCAGCTTCACGATCACATCCGACTTGGCAATCAGGTCCTGCAGCTTGTCGTCGATGTTGGCGGTGCGCATCCGCTCCTGGCGCATCGAATCCGATTTGCCCTTGGAGAAGAAGCCGACAAAGCTCTCCCAGCCGGTTTTCGAGCGCATCTCGTCGAAATCCTTGGAGAAGGCCGCCGTCACGTCGTCCAGCCCCATGATCAGCTCAGCGATATTGGCGTTCATCACATTCGTATGGGCATGCACATCTTCCAGCGTCGCGTTTTCGATGTCGATGCTGGCGTCCTCGCCCGCTTCGATCTTGCTGCGCGCCGCCTCGATCCGCGAGGTCAGGGCTTCAATCTTAGATTGAGATTCCCGGACCTTCTCCTCGCTCTCCGCTACCATTTTGTCGAATTGGGAAACACTCATAGTATCCGTTCCTCCCCTTGAAATAACTGATCCTTAGATGGGTATGTAAAACAAATTTACATCCCTTGAGCGGTCAAATTCCGCCCGTTTCACCTGCACTGTTGCAGAGAGGCCGCATAAAGAAAAGCCCCGGGAAACTCTCCCGGGGCTGCGGTGCGGAAACAGGCCGTTTCACATGGTCTGCTGCTTGCTGAGCACCAGGAAGGTCATCATGCCGAACGGCGGGATGCTCTCTTGCGCTTCCACGCTCAGCCGGTCTTCCTGGAGCACCGTCTCCAGTTCGAAATCCGAATGCCACCCGATCACATTGGCCAAGGGCGCCGAGAGCTTCTCCAGCGAAGCCCGCACCCCCTTGCCGCTCTTGAAATGGTTGGTGATGACCAGCTTGCCGCCGGGCTTTAGAACCCGGGCAATCTCATGCATCACGCGCCCGGGCTCAGGCACCACCGACAGCACATGCATCGCCGCCACGGTGTCAAAACTGTTGTCCGGAAAGTCCAGCTGCCGCGCATCCATCTGCCGCAGCGCCTCGACCTGGGTCAAACCCATCTCCTGCACCTTCGCCTGCGCCTTCTTCAGCATGTCATGGCTGAAATCGATGCCGGTCACCTGCAGATGCGGCGCATAATGCTGCAGCGACAGCCCGGTGCCGACACCCACCTCCAGCACCTTGCCCTTGCGGGAATTGATATAGCGGGTCGCCCTGCGGCGCCCCGAGCGTGTCACCGCGCCAAAAGTCCTGTCATACACCGGCGCCCAGCGCGCGTAAGATTCCTCGACTGCCTTGATATCCAATTCGTCCCTCCCCTGGACGTCTTGGGCTAGCCCTTCGGCTTGGAAACCAGCCCCAAAATTACCATCGCTATATACCCAAGGCATAGCACAACCAGCACGGTCCATGCATAGGTCAACAGTGCCGCAGCCATGAAGGCAAAACCCACCAGAAGATATTTAACATGCTCGCGGGAGATTTTCATCGCTTTCGGCGACCAGGTCGGAATGTGGCTGATCATCGCCAGCCCCACCACAACCATATTCAGGCAGATCAGAAGCTCCGGCAGCAGCACACCGCCGCCATAGGCAAAGGAGGCAAACATCGGCAGCAGCGCCAGCAGCGCCCCTGCCGGCGACGGGATGCCTTCGAAATAGCCGCTGCGCACCTTGGGCTCGTCGTCCGATTTGGTGCTCACGTTGAACCGCGCCAGCCGCACCACGCAGCAGACCGAGAACACCAGCACCGAAATCCAGCCTGCCCCGCGCACATCCTGCAGCGCCCAGAAATAAATCACCAGCGGTGTCGCCACACCGAAATTCAGGAAATCGGCCAGCGAGTCCAGCTCAGCCCCCATCTTGCTTTCACTGTGCAGAGCACGGGCCAGCCGCCCGTCCAGCCCGTCCAGAATCGCGGCCAGGATGATCATCATCACCGCCAGCTTGAAATTCCCGAACACCGCAAAACGGATTGCGGTGAGACCCGCACAGATGGCGCCGATGGTCATCATGTTGGGCATCAGCTGGATCAGCGCAAATTCGGATTTCTTCTTTTCCGGGGTGTCATACATGGCGGCGGTTCTTTCTTCCTCACGGGGGGCGCTGGTCCGCGCCGCTGCCCAGGGGCAGCCAGGAGGCAAATTTCGGGGCTGGGCGCACATATGCCCCAAGACCCGCCCCGGCGCAACGCCTGCGCCCGCGCTGCACGGCGTGCCGGCGCCTCCGGAACGTCCCATGCACAAGCCGCTCTCCCGATTTACGATATCTTAGCGGCGGGCAAAGAATATGCCGTTTCATCGCATTTGCTTCAATTGAGGAAGAATTCCAGTTGCTTGAAAGACAACCACCCAAGCCCGCTCAAGACCGGCATCATGAAAAGACCCAACAGGCAGACAGCCTCGTCCGTCTTGCAAAATCGGAATCCCTGGCCGATGGCGGCATCCAAACATCCCGGATTCTCGCCGAAGCCCTCTCCCTGGATCCCAGCCATCACGAAGCGCAAGTGCTGCAGGAACGGCTTTTCCAGACATTTGTTCCGCGCTGGCACTTCCCCATGCTTGCGGACACGGCCCGCAACCGGGCCTATGCCGAAGCGATTGCCGCCAAGGTGAAGCCGGGCGATGTGGTGCTGGACATCGGCTGCGGCGCGGGCCTGACGGCGATGCTGGCGGCACGGGCCGGGGCCAAGCACGTCTATACCTGCGAACAGCAGCCGCTGATTGCCCAGGCCGCAGTTCGCGTGATTGAAGAGAACGGGCTGAGCAGCCGCATCACGGTCATTCCGAAATGGTCGCACGAAATCATCGTGGGCGAGGACATCCCGGAACCGGCAGATGTTGTGATCTCCGAAATCGTCGACACCGTTCTGCTCGGCGAAGGGGCACTGGCAACACTCACCCATGCGATGGCCGTTCTGGCCAAGCCGGACGCCCGGGCGGTCCCCGAGCGGGGCACGCTGACAGCCCGGCTGGTGGAAAGCCCCAAGCTCCTGAACCTCTGGCGCCCGCAAGAGGCAGAAGGCTTTGATCTCAGCGCCTTTCACCGTTTTGCAAACGTCGCCCAGATTACTCCGAACGACCTGGAGGCCTGCAAACTGCGGCCGCTGGGGCCGGCAGCGACCCTGTTTGAGTTCGACTTCACCCGGCCGGACATCAACCCGGAGCGGACCGCAAAGGATCTGGCCAGCAATGCCTCCGGCACCGCGCATGCGGTTTTTGTCAGTTTCGAGATGGAACTGGCACCCGGCATTCTGGTGTCCAATGGGCCGGAGGACGGCGGCCATTGGGGACGCACCGCTTTCCTGCTGGAGCAGCCGCATTTTGCCGAACCCGGGGACCGTCTCAGCATCACCGCGCAGCACGATGCCGCGCAGCTGAGCCTGTCTTCGCTTGATTGGACACCCGCCGCGGAGGATGCAGATCAGGCCGCCCTCTGGATGACACGGGCATGGAACCCGGGCCGGCTGCTCCGGGACAGCGGCGGCACTGTCTCCCCGGCGGTTCCGATCTGTCCTCCGGTGGAAGCCGACAGAACCAAAGGCCCAAGCCACACGCATCACTAGGGTCAAGCCCCAATCTCTCCGCACCTCCGGCGGCCGTTGTTCTAACCGGGCAGCCGCTGCCGCGCTGCGCATTTCCCGCACCCGCGACGAAAATCCCTGTCGATTACGGCCCCGATTCACAGTATCACGTCCCGAGCGCAACAGACTGCCCGCCGCAAACCACTCTTCCGGCAGCAGTGGAAATTCGAAGGACGACTCGATGCCGATTACCTCAACCGAACTCGCTGAAGCCCGCCAGGCGTGGGGCGACGCACTGATTGCCATCTCCAAAGCCTATGAGGCCGACGGGATCGACGGTGCCCGCGCAGTGGCCGAAGGGGTCCTGGACGCGGCTTATGGCTACAACCTCGGCCCGGTTCTGTTCAAACCAACCCTGGCCAGCGGCGAGCAGACCTTCCGCCCGACCCGTAAAGGCGCGCTGTCCTATTTTGTCGGCCATGACGGCGAGTACCCGCTGGACAGCGGCTTTGGCATCAAGGGCTGGCGCAGCATGGCCTCGGAAACTGCAGCCGAATTTGTCGAAGGCGATGTCGGCATGTGGATGGGCTGGATCTCGCTGACCGACAAGGACGGCCAGGTCACCAAGGTCGACAAGAGCTTTGGCTACAAGAAAGATGCCGAGGGCGTGCTGCGCATCGTGCTGCACCACTCGTCCCTGCCCTACCAGCCGTAAACGGCAGCAGATATTGGATGCCCCCGCCGGTGCGCAGGGGCTGTACAGGGGGTGCACGCGTGGCACCCCCTGTTTTCTTGCATTCAGACGGGTTTAACCCACCACGTTGAACTCTGGCCCATAGGGGTACTTGGTGATGTTCTCGTTGCCATCCTCGTGGATGATCAGAATGTCATGCTCACGGTAGCCGCCAGCGCCGGGCTGCCCGTCAGCGATGGTCAGCATCGGTTCCATCGAGATCACCATGCCCGGCTCCAGCACCGTATCAATGTCCTCGCGCAGCTCGAGCCCTGCCTCGCGGCCATAGTAGTGCGACAGCACGCCGAACGAGTGGCCATAGCC
>JBFOLS010000753.1:0-3225 GCA_040830225.1 Leisingera sp. | reverse complement strand
GCGGCGGCCTTGTTCCAATGCTCGGGATTGGCGGTGCGCAGGGCTGTCAGGTCCACTTGGATTGTCCTTTGGCGTTAACAGGCATTTGCTGCGCTCAATAACAGCGATGCCGCAAAGATCAAGCGTGCTTGCGCGCCTGTCTGCCGGCTTGCGCGAAGTTGGCGCGGCAAGTGGTTGAATCGCAAAGGGTGGTGATTTATTCCTGAGGGAGAAGAACTGGCCCATGTCAGCGGTTGCCGGCGCGATTCGCGCAGGCGCCGGAGAGAATATGGAAAAGATGTGGACGGGTGAGGGACAGGCATGAACCAGATTGAAGAATTGCAAGGCCGCATCCAGGCCGCGCTGGAGCGCATCAGCGCGGGCTCCGCAGCCCTGCAAGAAGCGCGTGCTGCGGATCAGACCAAAGCGGCTGAAGCCGCCGCCAAGGCCGAGGAAGCCATGGCCGAGGCGGCAAAGGCGGCAGAAGCTGCAGCGGCGGGCGCAGCCAATGCCGAAGTTGAGCAGGCGCTCGAAGAAGAGAAGCTAGCCAACTCCCAGCTTGAAGAGCGGGTGAAAGTGCTGCACGCCCGCCTGCAGGAGGTCGGCGGCCAGGCACCTGCGCCCAGCGAGGATGTTGCAGCGATGCAGGCGGAGCTTGAACTGCTGCGCAACGAAGCGGGCGATCCGGCAGAAAAGGAGGCGCTTCGGGCCGAGGTCGGGCGTCTGAAGGGCGAGATGGAAGCCGCTGCCAATACCGCCGCCAGCGAGAAAGAAGCGTTGGAAGATCAGCTCTCCGAGGCCAAGGCGGCTCGTGACAGTCTGAAATCCCAGCTGGAACAGGCGCAGGCCGCGGGTGCAGAGCCTGCTGAATCAGCCCCCGCTCAGGACGTGAGCGCCGAGATCGAGCGTCAGAACGAAACCTTGCTGCGTCTGGACACTGAACTGCAGCAACTGCGCCAGGCCAACGAGGAGCTGCGTGCCTCCAATACAGCCCTGCGCGACGCCAACGCCCAGAGCCTGGGCGATGCCGGGCTAATCAATGCCTCGATGGAGGCTGAGATCGAAGGCCTGCGTGCGACTCAGGCCAGTGATCAGGCGCAGGTGCACGCCGTTCTGGCCAAGCTTGAACCGCTTCTGGCCAATGCCCGCAATCTGCCGGAAGGGGAGGAAGTCTGATGCCCGAAGTGACCATTCATATCGGCGGACGCGGTTTTGAGGTCTCCTGCCAGGAAGGCGAGGAGAGCTACCTGCATTCAGCCGCCAAGATGCTGGATGACGAGGCGCAGGTGCTGTCGGATCAGATTGGCCGGATGCCTGAGGCGCGGATGCTGCTGATGGCGGGTCTGATGCTGGCCGACAAGACTGCGGCGGTTGAGGACCGGATCAAGGAAGTCGAGGCTGAGCTGGCCGAGCGCGAAAAGGAACTGGCTGATCTGCGTGCCGCCCCGGCGCCGGAGCCGGAACGGATCGAGGTGCCGATTGTTCCGCCGTCTGTGGAAGAGAGCCTCGCAGAGCTTGCAGCCAGGACAGAGGCACTGGCCCAGGAAATTGAGGAAAACGTGCAGCCGGCTGGCTGAGACGCTTGCCGCATAATTCTGCCCAGCCCCGCAAGCTTTCTAAAGTATGGCAAAATTCAGCCTGCTTTCAGACCTTTGCGGGGCTCGCCGGAAACACTGTTTTTCAACCCTCCCAAGCGGGCCAGGCTCGTGATCAGGAAAAATTTGCACTAAATTCGCTGAACCGGAAGAAGTCCTGAGGCAGCGGAGCGGCAGAATGTTAGAGGCAATGATCCTGGCAGTGCTGGTGATTGGCGGCGGCGTGATGAGCGCTTACGATTTTGATATTCCAGTTTCCGGGGATGACACGCCGGACACCGAACCGACTGAAAATTCGGATAAGTTGGTATTGGGGGATGGCGCGGACAGCGTTGATGCCGGCCGGGGTAATGACCAGGTTCGTGCAGGCGGCGGCGACGATACGGTGACCGGGGGATTGGGGCTGGATATCCTTCAGGGGGAGGCCGGACATGATCAGCTTGCCGGCGGCGAATTCCACGACATTCTGCTGGGCGGCGACGGCAATGACCTGCTTGAAGGCGAAGGCGGTAAGGACCTGCTGTTCGGTGGCGCAGGAGACGACACGGTTCATGGCGGTTCCTGGGATGATGTGATCTCGGGGGATGGCGGGTCCGACCTGCTGTCAGGCGGCCTTGGCAATGACAATATCTTTGGCGTCAGCCTGGTTCCCGAGCCGGATGCCGCTACCTTGAAGTCACTGCGGGACGGCGATGAAGAAGCTGAGAACGTCTTTGTTCAGGAAGCCGATGACGAGGCCGATACGCTGGAGGGCGGTGATGGTCACGACTATCTGGCACTAGGGGCAGGCGACACTGGCAACGGCGGCAGCGGCCGCGATGTATTTGACCTCTATTTGTCTCCGGAAGGGGGCGATGCTGTTACCATCGAAGATTACAAGGCCGGCAGCGACACTGTCCGTATCACTGGCGCAGACAGCGGTGCATTTACAGTGCAGTTGGAGGAGGAAACCGGCGATGCGTTGGTTCTTAACGGTGGAGACCTGGTGGCACGTTTGACCGGCGCGGGCGGCAGTTTCGACCTTGGGCAGATTGAATTTCGTACGGGGGCTTAGGTGATCTGTCCCGGCATCTGATGGATCGGATGGGGGAACCGGCGAAACCGCTGTCTTTTGAATGGGTGATATCGCCTTAAGGCCAGCGGTCACCGGGCCGGAGTTAACCATCTGCAATCTGTTTCTGATCGCCGCGGCCATGCTCCAAGGCATACCCCGCAACCAAAAAAGCCTGCCGCTGCGGCAGGCTTTTTCACTTAGGATACCGAGGCCCTCAAGCGTTGGCTTCGCGGATCTTGTCGGCGGCGTCCTTGTTGAAGCCGATGCCGTTTTCTTCGAACATGCTGTCCAGTTCGGCAGACAGGGCCATCTCGGTGATGATGTCGCAACCGCCGACGAACTCACCCTTCACATAAAGCTGCGGGATGGTCGGCCAGTCGGAATACTCCTTGATGCCCTGGCGGATTTCTTCGTCGGCCAGTACATTCACATCGGTATAGTCCACAGCGATGTAGTTCAGAACTGCCGCCACGCGCGAGGAGAAGCCGCACTGGGGCATTTCCTTGGTGCCTTTCATGAACAGCACCACGTCGCTGGCTTTGACGGTTTCGTCGATGCGGGTCTTTACGTCGGTCATTAATCCATTTCCTCTTGGCG
>JBFOLS010000752.1:0-2057 GCA_040830225.1 Leisingera sp. | reverse complement strand
ATTCACAGATAAGCCTGAGATGGACCGGGTGCGCGGCGACAAGAAACGGCGCGATGCGCATATTGCTTTTGTGCGCTCCCGTCCCGAGCTGCAGATTGGCGGTGCGCTGGCGATGCGGCCGATGCAGGACTTTCCCGGCGCGATCTGGAATGTGGAGGCGGAGACCCGGCAGGACGTGGAACGGCTGATCCTGCAGGATCCCTATTATGTCGCCTCCTTGCGGAGCTACAAAATAACCGAATGGGGCACCGCCTCGGCCATCCAGGGAATGCTGTCATGAATGCGCCTCAGGAAACCCGCAAATCCGCACCTGCACTGACCCGCTGGGCGGTGATGTTCCGCGATGCGCCGGCGATGATGGATGTCCGTGCCGACAAGGCCCGCCGTGATGCGCATGTGGCCTACGTGCAGGATCACCCGGAACTCCGGATCGGCGGCGGGCTGAAGCCGGAGCCGGATGCAGACTTCTGCGGCGCGTTGTGGATCGTCGAGGCCGAGGACAGGATCGAAGTGGAGCATCTGATCCATGGCGATCCGTTCTACGTGCCGGCCTTCCGCTCCTACGAGATTTTCACCTGGGGCAAGATCCTGGAAGACCAGACCGCGGTTCTGTGAGGCAGGCGCCGAATCAGCGCTTCTTTCCTCTGACGCGGATGAATGGCCGGAGAATCTGAATTTTCCGGCGCGTTGCCCCCAGGCGCCTTGGCTGCCCCTGCAATCCTGTTGACCCTGCCTGCGGGCCTAGGTATCCGCAGTCCTGAACATATGGGACGCCAGATATGAACCTCTTTTCCGATATCCGCACGCTTGTGATTGACAGCCTGACCGCCATGACCGGCGAAGGCGCGCTGCCCGAGGGGCTCGATTTCGCCAATGTGGCGGTGGAGCCGCCGCGCGATGCCGCCCATGGCGACATGGCCACAAACGCAGCGATGGTGCTGGCCAAGCCCGCTAGAATGAAGCCGCGTGATATCGCCGAGGCGCTGGCCGCGAAACTGGCCGCCGACGAACGCATCACCACGGCTGAGGTGGCAGGCCCCGGCTTTCTCAACCTGCGGCTGGCACCGGGCATCTGGCAGGGCGTCCTGAAATCGGTCCTGGACGCAGGCACGGATTTCGGCCGCTCTGCCATGGGTGCGGAGAAGCGCGTGAACGTCGAATACGTCTCGGCCAACCCGACCGGCCCGCTGCATGTGGGCCATACCCGCGGCGCGGTGTTCGGCGATGCGCTGGCGTCGCTGCTGGCCTACGCCGGTTATGACGTCACCCGCGAGTATTACATCAACGACGGCGGCGGTCAGGTCGACGTGCTGGCGCGCTCGGTTTACCTGCGCTATCTGGAAGCGCACGGGCAGGAGATCGCCTTTGCCGACGGCACCTATCCCGGCGACTATCTGGTTCCCGTGGGGCAGGCGTTGAAGGACAAGGTGGGCGATGCCTATCTGGACCAGCCCGAGGATGTCTGGCTGGCCGATGTGCGCGTTTTCTCGACCGACGCAATGATGGAACTGATCCGTGCGGATCTGGCCCAGCTCGGCATCGAGATGGATGTCTTCTATTCCGAGAAATCCCTCTATGGCACCGGCAAGATTGAGGCGGCGCTGGAAGCGCTTGAAGCCAAGGGACTGATCTACCAGGGCGTGCTGGAGCCGCCGAAAGGCAAGAAGCCCGACGATTGGGAACCGCGCGAGCAGACCCTGTTCAAATCCACCGACCACGGCGACGACGTCGACCGGGCGGTGAAAAAATCCGACGGCTCCTGGACCTATTTCGCGCCTGACATTGCCTACCACTATGACAAGGTCGAACGCGGCTTTGACGAGTTGATCGACATCTTCGGCGCCGACCACGGCGGCTATGTCAAACGGATGAAGGCGGCGGTTTCGGCGTTGTCCGACGCTAAGGTGCCGCTCGATATCAAGCTGTGCCAGCTGGTGAAGCTGTTCAAGGACGGTCAGGAGTTCAAGATGTCCAAGCGGGCAGGGACCTTTGTCACCCTGCGCGATGTCGTTGACGCGGTAGGGCCGGACGTGACCCGCTTCATGCTGCTCACCCGT
>JBFOLS010000751.1:0-6187 GCA_040830225.1 Leisingera sp. | reverse complement strand
CGGCCTGGCTGACCGTCTATGCCGGCGAGGGCGTGCATAATGCGACGCTGAAGGCGGTTGAGCTGCTTGGCATCGGCTCGGGGAATATCCCCAAGGTGCCGTTGCAGGGCGGGGCGATGGATTTCGCTGCGCCGGCGCCTCTGGGCGGGGACGCCAAGGCCCCGGGCGCGCTTCCGGTTTTTTTGGTGGGCAATGCCGGGGCCGTGTATCTTGGGCTTTATGATGATTTGAATGCGCTGGCCGATGCGGCAGCGGAGCTGGGGCTGTGGCTGCATGTGGACGGGGCCTTCGGCGCCTGGACTCGGATTGCGGCGGAGCCGTACCGGTCGCTCAGCGACGGAATCGGGCGGGCGGACAGCATTGCGCTTGATTTTCACAAGTGGATGTATGTCGGGTACGACTGCGGCATGGCGCTCTTGCGTAACGAGGAAGAGCACCGGGCGGCCTTTGCGGCGCGGCCGTCGTATCTGGAAGGAGCCGAGCGCGGGCTGGCGGGGGGCGAGCCGTGGTTCTGCGACTATGGCATCGACCTGAGCCGCGGCAACCGGGCGCTCAAAGTCTGGACGGCGCTGGAAACCTATGGGGAGGCAGCGTTTGCCGAGGCGATAACAGGCAATTGCGAGCTGGCGGCCTTTATGGCCGCCGAGGTTGAGGCGCAGCCGGGAATGGCTCTGGGGGCGCCGGTGGTGTCGAATGTCTGCGTGTTCACTGCCCGCAGCGATTTGGCGGCGGACGCGCAATCCGAATTGAACGCGCATATTGCCCAGACCCTGCAGGAAAGCGGCGAGGCGGTGTTCTCGACCACCCGCGCAGGCGGCAGGGTGATGCTGCGGGCGGCTATCACCAACCACCGCAGCCGCGAGGCGGATGTGAAGGCGGCGGTTGCGGCGGTGGCGCGGGAGGCTGCGAAATAATGCGATGAGGGCTGCGCCGTTCCTCGGGGGGCCGAATGCGCTGCCCCGACGGGGCGGAACGGCGCAGCCCGGCCTGCGGCCCGGCGGGGCAATTGCCGCATTCTGACGTGCGGTTGCGGCTTACTATTGCCGCTGATGCAGATACTCTCCGAACCAAACATATAGGGAGAGGCGCATGGCCTGGATCAGGACCGTTCCGTTTGAAGAGGCAACCGGCAAGCTGAAGAAGCTGTATGAGCGGGTGACCGGGCCGGGGAACAATGTCGACAACATCATGATGGTGCACAGCTTGCGGCCGCATTCGATGGAAGGCCATATGGCGATCTACAAGAACGTGCTGCACCACACCGGCAACAAGGTCCCGAAGTGGTTCTTGGAGGTGCTGGGCGTCTGGGTCTCCAGCCTCAATGACTGCGCCTATTGCGTGGAGCACCATTTTGCCGGGCTGCAGCGTCTGCTGGGGGATGAGGCGCGCGGGCTGGCGATCCGGGCGGCGATCGAGGCGCGGGACCCCGGTGCCGCGCCCTTGGAGTCCGGAGAGATTGCGGCGATGGGCTATGCCCGCAAATTGACTGAGGCGCCGGCCAGCGTGATGGAAGCGGATGTGGCGGCTTTGCGGGAGGCCGGGTTTGACGATGGAGAGATCCTGGAGATCAATCAGGTGACCGCCTATTTCTCTTACGCCAACCGGACGGTGCTGGGGCTGGGATGCTCGGCCAAGGGGGATGTGCTGGGGCTGAGCCCGAACAACTCGGACGATCCGCAGGATTGGGGGCATACCTGAGGGGCGCCGCCCCTCGCGCGCGGTGCGCGCTCACCCCAGAGTATTTGCAGCCAGAAAGAAGCAGGCGGCCTGACAGGGCCGCTTTTTTCGTGCCGGCGGTGCATCTTTTGATGCAGGTCAGCGCGGGGTCGGGGCGCGGGCGTTATGGTTGCGGCGTGATTGGACAAAGGAGATTTTCATGGATGGCGCGGAAGTGAAATCGGACAGGATTGAGGCAGGGAAACCGGGGGATGCGGCTGTTGCGCCGCAGGCGGCTCCGGCAGCAGGGGAGCCTGCCAGCAAGGCAAAACCGCCAAGTGCCGAGGATATCCGGCGCGCCTTTGAAAGCGGCCGCTATCCCTATCCGCGCAAGATGGGGCGCAAGGCCTATGAGGCGGAAAAGGCGCGGCTGCAGGCGGAACTGCTGAAGGCGCAGCTGTGGGCACAGGAGACCGGGCAGAAGTTCGTGATGCTGTTCGAGGGCCGGGATGCGGCGGGCAAGGGCGGCACCATCAAGCGGTTCACCGAGCATCTGAATCCGCGCTCGGCCCGGGTTGTGGCCTTGAACAAGCCTTCGGATGAGGAGCGCGGGCAGTGGTATTTCCAGCGGTATATCCAGCACCTGCCCACCAGCGGCGAGATCGTGCTGTATGACCGTTCGTGGTACAACCGGGCCGGTGTCGAGCGGGTGATGGGGTTTTGCGAGCCCAATGAATACCTCGAGTTCATGCGCCAGGCGCCGGAGTTCGAGCGGATGCTGGTGCGCTCGGGTGTCCGGCTGTACAAATACTGGTTTTCGGTCACGCAGGACGAGCAGAAACGCCGCTTTGGCGCCCGCGAGACCGATCCGCTGAAGCAGTGGAAGCTGTCGCCGATCGACAAGGCTTCGCTGGGTAAATGGGACGACTATACCGAGGCGAAGGAAGCGATGTTCTTTTACACCGACACCGCGGATGCGCCCTGGACGGTGATCAAATCGAACTGCAAGAAGCGGGCGCGGCTGAATTGCATGCGGCATTTCCTGTCGACGCTGGATTATCCCGGCAAGGACCCGGAGGTTGCCCAGGCGCCGGATCCGCTGATCGTCGGCCAGGCGCATCATGTGATCCACCAGTCCGATCATATCCTGGGCAAGGCGCTGCACCCGGAAACCCGCGCACGCTGAATTCTGCTTGCACCGCGCGCTTGCTGTTGCGGGGCCGCGGTGCAGGGCTTAGATCTTTGGGCATGAAGCGTTTTGTTCCTCTGCTTGCTGCCGCGCTGCTGGCCCCGCATGGCGCCGGGTCGCATCCGCATATCTTTGTCGACACTGCGGTGAAGGCGGTTGTCTCGGATGCCGGGGTGCTGGAAGCGGTGGAGATCACCTGGGCCTATGATGAGTTCTATTCGCTGCTGATTTTTGAGGACCGGGCGCTGGATGGCGACTATGACGGTGCGCTGACGCCGGAGGAGCTGGCGAAGCTGCAGGGTTTTGACATGGCTTGGGTCGAGGGGTTTGAGGGTGACACCTATCTGACGCTGGGGGGTGAGGCGCTGGCGCTGGGCGCGCCGGAGCACCTGTCGACGGAAGTCGCGGACGGCAGAATCACCACCCGGCACCGCAGGGCGCTGGTGCAGCCGCAGGCGGCGGACGGGGTTGTGATCAAGGCCTATGATCCGACCTATTACACTGCCTACACGGTGAACCGGGGGCTGGAGGTCACCGGCGGCTGCCAGGGCAGCATCGCGCCGCCCAATCTGGATCAGGCTTATACCATGGTGGAGGAGCTGCTTTATGCGATGCCTGCTGAGCAGGCCGAGGAGAGCTACCCGAAGGTGGGGGAAGCATTTGCCGATACCCTGCGCTTGAGTTGCGGCGCGTAAGGTGAAGATTTTATTAACAATAGCTGCACTGGGCGTGGCGGCTCTGGCGGTCTGGCTTTGGGGTTTCGGCGGGTCCGGAGCGGTCTCGGCCTGGGCCGCCGAAGGCCAGCGCGAGGCGCAGAATGCGATGGCGCGGGGGTTGAGAGCCTTGCGGGCGGGTGAGCCCGGGGCGCTGATGGCGCTGCTGTCCTTGTGTTTTGCCTACGGGTTCTTTCATGCCGCAGGGCCCGGCCACGGCAAGCTGGTGATCGGCGGCTATGGCATGGGCAAACCGGTGGCTTTGACCCGGCTGGCGGGACTGGCGCTGGCGTCCTCGCTGGCGCAGGCGGCCACAGCGGTGGGGCTGGTCTCAGGCGGGCTGCTGCTGCTGGACTGGGGGCGTGAGCAGCTGGCCAGCGCGGCTGAGGATGTTTTGGCGCCTGTCTCTTACGGGCTGATCGCCCTGCTTGGTCTTTGGCTGCTGCTGCGCGGCCTGCGGCGGCTGCTGGCGAGCCGCGCGGTTCCTGCGGCGGATCACGCAGGGCATCATCACCATGGGGACAGCCAGGGTCACCATCACCACGGTCATGATCATGAAGACGGGGTCTGCGCCTCTTGCGGGCACCGGCACGGGCCGACGATGGAGGAGGCCGCCAGTGTGCATACGCTGCGCGATGCGCTGGCGATTGTTGGCGCAGTGGCGCTGCGGCCCTGTACCGGCGCGGTGTTTCTGCTGCTGCTGACCTGGCGCATGGGGGTGTTGTGGGCCGGGATTGCCGGGGCCTTTGCCATGGGGCTGGGCACGGCAACGGTGACCGTGGCGGTGGCGGCCGCCGCGGTGACCATGCGCAAGGGCGCGCTGGCGCAGATGGAAGGCACCGGAGCGCTGCGGGCAGCGGCGGTGCTGGAGATCCTGGCGGGCGCCGTGGTGGCGGTTCTGGCCACCCAGATCATGCTGCGGGCTTTGTGAGAGGTTCGAGCCAATGCAGCAGGTGAGAGGCACACTTTTGAAACTATTCGGTTCGCTGTTCGTTTGGGGCGCGGTGTGGACCTGGCTTTCCGTCGGCGAGCCCGGGTTTGACATTTACGAACTGATTCCGGTTCAGCCTTTTGGGGAACGTGAGGCGCGTCTCTTGGAACCTGCAGTGAGCTGGGCGGTTGTTGGCATTCTTCTGGCAACCGGGCTGATCTTCTGGACGGCCGGTTCAAAACTGTCACACTCAGAACAGCCAGCGCCCAAGTAAGGAGCGAACCCATCCCAGGTCTGGTAAGAAACGCGCTGATCATTATTTAGAAAATCCCTTTAAAAGTCTGGTTTTACCTGTTGGCCTTTGCAGGGGTGTCTGTCTTTGTCTTGCCTGACGAAAATGGAGAGCTTTTCAGCAGCCAACTGGGGGTGTGTGATGCTTTTTGTTTGGATCGCATTACAGGAAGTGGCGAAGGCGTTGAGGAAGTAGAACAGCCGAAAGCCCGGGAAGCGGTTGGCCCTCTCGGGGCATGCCCTGCGGCTTGCTGGTTGGCGGACTCCGGAAAGGGAGAGCAACCGAATGGCGGTTTCATGGAAAACCTGCAGACGGTTGATCGATGTCATTCCGGTACCGCGCCTGGCGGGCCACATTTATGCATCCTCGCAAGAAACGGAGACGGCCATGTTTGAACATATCGTTGTTGCTGTGGATGGGTCTGAGCACGCCAATAACGCCTTGGCAGTCGCCTGTGACTTGGCTGGCAAGTATGGCTCCGGTATCCATCTTGTCCACTCGCCGCAGCTTGAAACCTTGGCGATCGCGGTGGGCTCCGCTGCGGTCGAGATAAAGCCGGACGCGGACAAGATCGCTGCGGCGGGCCGCAAGGTGATTGAAGAGGCGGAAAACATTGCTGAAGCAAAAGGTTGTAAGGTGCTGCAGAGCGTTGTTGGCAGCAATGATCCCGCAACCGATATCCTGAGCACGATTGATGCCGCAAAGGCTGATTTGGTGGTCATGGGGCGCCGCGGATTGGGCAGTGTTGCCGGCCTGCTGATGGGCAGCGTGTCCCAGAAGGTCAGCCACGGGGCAGCCTGTACCTGCATGACGGTCAGTTAGCCCTTGAGGTTCCAGGGGCCGGAACCATGCCCGGCAAGGAAGGAGTGAGAAGGATGGCTGAGCCGAAACCTGACATTGTTGAACTGCTTAGGAACCGTTCGCTGCTGACAAACGTGGCCGGCGGCTCGCCGCTGGATGTTCCGCACCTTACAAGCGAGGCCGCTGATGAGATTGAGCGGTTGCGGGCCGCGCTTGCTGTTGTGCGCCGGGAGTTTGAGCTTCTGACGGGGGACGATCCGGTTTTGCGGGACAACGCGCGGCGTGCTGTCGAGGCCGCACTCAAGGACGAGTAAAGGATAAGCGCTCCGGCCAAAGGTACTGCAGGCGCCCAAAGACGCCCGCAGCATTGCACGGAGTTTAGTTCGGGGAGAGGAATAATTCCCCGCTTTACTTATGCGGGAATTTGATTGAGGAAGCCTCTACGCTGCATCAAAGATCCATAAAAGGAGTAAGCTCCAGTGGAGCCATATGAGTTTCTACTTTTGTTGGGGTTCGGTGTTCTTGTGGTTGTGCTGTTCCAAATTAAGGAGCAGCGTCTTCAAGACCCGGAGAGGCTTGATACTGTCTACGTTCAACAGATGAAT
>JBFOLS010000750.1:0-2478 GCA_040830225.1 Leisingera sp. | reverse complement strand
TTCGGACAATTGGGTCAGCACCGCGCCGGGTTCCAGCTCAGTCTTGCCGCCCAGTGCCTTCAGGAAGCCCTCGACCGCGCCTTCGCTGATTTCGGCAAAGGTCTCATTGTCCTGCACCCGGATCGCGCCGATGGCACCGCGTTCGATATTGCCGGCCTTGCACAGCATCGGCAGCACCTTGCGCGGGTCGGCACCTGCCTCGCGGCCGCCGGACAGCGAGAACCAGACCGAGGGGCCAAAGGGCTTGCGCTCTTTCCGCTCCTTGCGCGGTTCTTGCGCATCGGCCGGGCGCAGGTCTTCCGGGGCTGAGTGGCGGCTGCGGAATAGGCGCAGGTAGGTTGCAGCGATCTGCTCGGCGCTGAAGGTGCCCAGCAAGGTCTGCACGCCTGCGGCTTCATTCTCTTCCACCGGCTGCTGCCAGACCGGGTCGGCCAGCATGCGCTCCTCATCGCGCGACAGGACGTCATCGGCCGAGGGGGCCTCGCAATGCTCTGCGGTCAGCTTGGCCCATTTCAAAAGGCGCATCGCTTTGCTGCGGGCCTTGGGCGGGGCGATCAGCGCGCTGACACCCTTTCGGCCGGCGCGGCCGGTGCGGCCCGAACGGTGCAGCAGGGTTTCGTGGTTCGAGGGCAGTTCGGCGTGGATCACCAGTTCCAGCCCCGGCAGGTCGATGCCGCGGGCGGCCACGTCGGTGGCCACACAGACCCGCGCGCGACCGTCGCGCATTGCCTGCAGCGCGTGGCTGCGTTCGGTTTGCGACAGCTCGCCCGATAGCGTCACCACAGGCAGCCCGCGGTTGGTCAGCCGTGCTGCCAGCCGGTTCACCGCCGCGCGGGTATTGGCAAAGACGATAGAACTGGGCGCCTCATAGTACCGCAGCACGTTGATGATGGCGTTTTCGCTGTCCGCTTGGTTCACATGCATCAGCCGGTATTCGATGTCGGCATGCTGCTTGGCCTCGCCCGCAGTCTGGATGCGCAGCGCGTCCTGCTGGAAGGTTTCCGCCAGGCTGGCAATCCCCGGCGGCACGGTGGCCGAGAACAAGAGGGTGCGGCGCTCTTCGGGCGCCTCGCCCAGGATGAACTCCAGATCCTCGCGGAAGCCGAGGTCAAGCATCTCGTCCGCTTCGTCCAGCACCACGCCCTTAACGTTGCTGAGGTCGATGGAACCGCGCATGATGTGATCGCGCAAACGGCCCGGCGTTGCCGCGACGATATGGGCGCCACGTTCCAGCGCCCGGCGCTCGTCGCGCATATCCATGCCGCCCACACAGGAGGCAATCCGTGCACCTGCGCCGCGATAGAGCCAGCCCAGCTCGTGCTTTACCTGCAGGGCCAGTTCACGGGTCGGTGCGATCACCAGCGCCAACGGTGCGGCAGCCTCGTCAAACGCCTCGTCTTCGCCCAGCAGGGTCGGCGCCAGCGCCAAACCAAAGCCAACGGTTTTGCCGGAACCGGTCTGCGCCGAAACCAGCAGGTCGCGGCCGTCCACGTCGGGCTGGGTTACGGCCTCCTGCACTTGAGTAAGGGACTCATAGCCGCGTTCTTGCAGTGCGTTTGCCAGGGCTTGTTTCACGAGGAGAACTGTCTTTCCCGCAAGGGCTTAGGCCCCGGCGCCAGAAGAAAAATAAAGAAGGCTGCCCGTCCGGGGCAGCCTTCGGGATTTTGCAGAAATGCGGAAGGCGGCTTAGAAGCCCAGGCCTTCGTATTTCTTTTTGAACTTCGACACGCGGCCGCCGGCGTCCAGCAGGCGTGAGGTGCCGCCGGTCCATGCCGGGTGCACGGAGGGGTCGATGTCCAGAGCCAGCTGATCACCCTCAGAGCCCCAGGTGGAGCGCATCTTGATGATGGTGCCGTCGGTCATTTTGACGTCGATGAAGTGGTAATCGGGATGAGTGTCTTTTTTCATGATACCGCTCCTCAGGCTTTCTTGGGCTTGTAGTTCGCGTCTTCTGCGATACGGGCCGACTTGCCGCGGCGCGAGCGCAGGTAGTACAGCTTGGCGCGGCGCACGCGGCCGCGGCGCACAACGGTGATGCTGTCGATGTTGGTCGAATGCAGCGGGAACACACGCTCCACGCCTTCGCCGAACGAAATCTTGCGGACGGTGAACGAACCGGCAATGCCCGAACCGTTTTTACGGCTGATGCAGACGCCTTCGTAGTTCTGGACGCGCGAACGCGAACCTTCGGTCACCTTGTAGCCGACACGGATGGTGTCACCGGCTTTGAAGTCGGGGATCTCTTTTCCCAGGGCGGCGATCTGTTCCGCCTCCAGCTGTGCGATCAGGTCCATCGCAACTCTCCTAAATTTGCCTGCGGTTTATTCCACAGAGGTTTGTGCCGTCATGAGAGCTCCTGGTCTTCACCGGGTCCGCTGCTGCGCCCGCCAGAGATCACGCCGTCTGTTCCTTGGTGCCGGAGAGTGGATCCCGTTGAAAACCGAAGAAGGTTTCTGGAGGAGTGATCCAACAGCCAGC
>JBFOLS010000749.1:0-6978 GCA_040830225.1 Leisingera sp. | reverse complement strand
CGGTGTCGAGAAGGAGATCGTGGTTGCGATCTGGGGCTTGGAAAGCAGTTATGGCGCCTTCCGCGGTAAGATGAGCGTGATCCGCTCGCTGGCGACCCTGGCCTTTGACAGCCGCCGCGGCACCTTTTTCGAAGGCCAGTTGCTGGCGGCGTTGAAGATTCTGCAAGCTGGTGATGTGCCCGCCCGCAAAATGACCGGAAGCTGGGCCGGCGCCATGGGACACACGCAATTCATCCCGACCTCATACCTGGATTACGCCGTGGATTTCACCGGCGATGGCAAGCGGGACATCTGGTCGGACAACCCAGCGGATGCGCTGGCCTCAACCGCGGCCTATCTGAATCAATTCGGCTGGGTGAAAGGTCAGCCCTGGGGCGTGGAAGTGGCTCTGCCGAAGGGCTTCGACTACACGCTCGCCGACAGGGAGATCGAAAAGCAGCCCTCGGAATGGGCGGCGCTTGGCATCAAAGGGCTGGATGGGCGTGCGGTTGCTGATCACGGGAAGGCGTCAATCCTGCTGCCAGCGGGCAGCGAAGGCGCCGCTTTTATGATCTTCGGGAACTTCGGGGTGCTTGAACGCTACAATACCGCCGATGCCTATGTGATGGGGGTCGGGCATCTGGCTGACCGGATTAAGGGCGGTGCCGTGATTCAAGGCAACTGGCCGCGCGGCGACCGGGCGCTGACCCTGGCAGAGCGGGAGGAGATGCAGGAGCGGCTGACCAAGGCTGGTTTTGATACCCAAGGTATCGACGGCAAAATCGGGCCAAAGACGATCGGAGCGGTGCGTGCCTATCAAGTGGCAAACGGCCTGACGCCGGATGGATATGCCTCGCCGCGGCTGCTGGAAAGGCTGAGGTAGCAGGAAGGGGCCAGCCCCTTCTTGGCCTGGCGGCCAATTCACCCCCGGGAGTCATTCGGAAAAGCTCCAAAAGCAAAGGCCCCGCAGAACGGGGCCTTTTTTGTTTCCAATGAGGCTTCTGGTCAGCTTGGGGACATGCCGCGCAGGCGCTCGGAGCGGCGGCGCAGCATTTCGACCGTTGCCAGAAGCGCAATGGAAATCGCCACCAGGATCGTCGCAACAGCCAGGATCGTCGGCGAGATCTGCTCGCGCAGGCCGGTGAACATCTGCCAGGGCAGGGTTTTCTGCCCGGCAGAGCCGACAAACAGCACCACCACAACTTCGTCAAAAGAGGTGATGAAGGCAAACAGACCGCCGGAGATCACGCCGGGCAGGATCAGCGGCATCTGTACCCGGAAGAAGGTGGTGACCGGGCCTGCCCCCATGTTGGCAGCCGCACGGGTCAGCGAGCGGTCAAAGCCCACCAGTGTTGCTGTCACCGTTATGATCACAAACGGAATGCCAAGCACAGCATGGGCCAGGATCACCTTCACGTAGCCGACAAAGGACTTAGGCAAACCAAGCGTGCCTTCCAGCCAGTTGCCGATATCCGAGTAGAAGAAGAACATGCCAGTGGCCGAGATGATCAGCGGCACGATCATCGGCGAGATCAGAACCGCCATGATTGCCCGGCGGAACGGCACGTGGCTTTGGCTGAGGCCGATGGCGGCCAGGGTGCCAAGGCTGACCGAAATGACCGTGGCAATCGGTGCGATGATCAGCGAGTTCTTGAAGGAGCGCTGCCACTCATTGTTGTTGAAGAAATCCTGGTAATGCTTGAGCGAATAGCCTTCGGGATCCAGCCGCAGCATCTCGGGCGTGAAGGTGAAGAAGTCCTGCGCATTGAAGCTGAGCGGCATCACCACCAGGATCGGCGTGATAAGGAAGACAAAGATGGCGCCGCAGATCACCCGGAAGCCATAGTGCCACAGCACTTGGTTGGGAGTGAGATAGGGCAGCAGCCGGGCGCGGTAACGGCCTTCGTACAGCCAGTAGATGAACCAGTGATAGAACCAGCCGGCCAGGGCGCCAACGATCATCAGCGCGATACCGCCAAGCAGAAAACCAGCAACGGCCATGCCGCCGATTGTGATCCACTTTGCCAGCGGCTCGTTCTTCAGGACGAAGATATAGAGAGCTGCCAGCCCGGCAACAATTGCTGCGCCAAGGATAACGCCCAGCAGGCCGGAGCCGTTGGCGGTGCCGAGGAAGAGGCCGAAGAAGCCGCCAGCCGCCGCTGTCACGGGCAGAACCATCGACATGGGTTTGCGGGATATAGGTGTCAGTGCCGCCATGATGCTTAACCCAATTTCACGTTGTCGATGCCCACGATCTTGTCATAGGCCCAGTAGAGGATCAGAACCACCGCCAGCAGGATGGTGCCAAGCGCAGCGGCCAGACCCCAGTTCAGCGAGCTGGAAATGTGGTAGGCGATCCGGTTCGAGATGAAGACACCCTTGGTGCCGCCGACGATTTCCGGCGTGATGTAGTAGCCGATCGCCAGGATGAAGACGAGGATCGAGCCGGCGCCGATGCCGGGGACGGACAGCGGGAAGTAGATCCGCCAGAACGCGGTCCAGTCAGTGGCGCCCATGGATTTGGCAGCGCGCACATAGGTCGGCTTGATGGTTTGCATCACTGAATACATTGGCAGGATCATGAACGGCAGCAGGATGTGGGTCATCGCCACGATGGTGCCGAACTGGTTGTTGATCATCACCAGGCGGGCGTCGTCGGCAACCAGTCCGACCCAGACCAGAACCTCGTTGATCACGCCCTGCTGCTGCAGCATGACCTTCCAAGCCGAAGTCCGCACCAAAAGCGATGTCCAGAACGGCAGCAAAACAAGGATCATCAGCAGGTTGGCCGTGCGCGCAGGCAGATTGGCCAGGATCCAGGCAACCGGGTACCCAAGAATGATGCAGGAAGCCGTGATTACCAGCGACATGACCAGCGTTCGCTGGAACAGCGTGATGAGGATCTGCTTGTCCTCAGGCTGTGCCTTGGCGCCTTCGGGGGTGCGCCGCATGTCGACAGCATTGAGGAAGTAGCCGTTGGTAACCCGGACCGAATGGGTCTTGAGCACCCGCCAGGTTTCAATGTCGCCCCAATCCTTATTGATATCGATCAACGCTTCCTTGAACGGGCCATCAGTTGCCGGATCCAGCTTCTTGATTTTGCGCCCTGACTTGCGGAACAGCGAGGACATGCCGGTCTGTTCGTAGTTCAGACGGGTGCCGAGCCTCGTGTGCTGTTTGGCCTCGATGGCCGCGACCATGTCGGTCACAAATGCAGCATAGACGGGTTCATCCGGCAGTTCACCGCTGTCAGCATTCCACCCCTGCAACGCCTCAACCGTCAATGGCAGCGTGTCAGCAACAATATCATTGTCGACGGAGCGGGACAGCATTGTGCCAATCGGGATGATGAAAGACACCAATACGAAGATCAGCAGCGGCGCAACCAAAGCTAGTGCGCGCATTTTCTGGATGCGGAGGGCCCGGGCGAGGCTTTTCTTGAGCGGTGTACCATCCGCTGCAAGTACTGGCCCGCCGTTGGCGGTGGTATCGGTCATATCTTCCCCGTTGGTCTTGTTGTTCCGGTCAAATGATCAGGCAATTGCCGGTGGAAAGGGCCGGCAGGCCCTTTCCAGTCTCACATCAGAGGATTACTTCGCCAGCCACGCCTGGAACTTGGCGTCGATATCATCGCGGTAATCGGCCCAGAACTCATAGTTGTAGAGGAAGGTGTTCTGAGCGTTGTTCGGGTCGGTCGGCATGTGCGGCGCCATGTCGATGCCCAGATCTGCGTGCTGGCCAACCAGCGGTGCGGAGGACGCACGTGCCGGACCATAGGAGATGTACTTGGCCTGATCTGCCAGACGCTGGGTATCGGTGGCGAACATGATATAGTCAAGCGCACGCGCCTGGCGTTCCGGGCTTAGACCCGCGGGGATGATCCAGCCGTCCAGGTCAAACACCTGTGCATCCCACAGCATGGCAACCGGCTGTTTCTGCTCTTCGATCACCGAGAACAAACGGCCGTTATAAGTAGAGCCCATCACGACTTCACCGTCAGCCAGCAGCTGCGGAGTGTCGGCGCCTGCGGACCACCAGATTACGTTGTCCTTGATGGTGCCGAGCTTTGCCAGAGCCTGATCCTGGCCTTCAGGGGTCTCCAGAACGTCATAGACGTCTTCCTTGGCAACACCGTCGCAGAGCAGGGCCCATTCCATGTTGTTGATCGGACGCTTCTCCAGCGAGCGCTTGCCCGGGTAGGCTTCCAGATCAAAAACGGCGCAGATGTCGGTCGGCGGGTTGTCGCCCACCATGTCGGTGCGGTAGCCGAAAGTGGTCGAGTAGACAATTTGCGGGATAAAGCACTCGGACACCAGCAGCTCGCCGAAGTCTTCGGAAGCCGGAGTTCCGTCAGGTGCAGCGGCCAGCATGGTGTCGGCGTCGATTTCCATTGCCAGGCCTTCGTCGCACAGGCGCATGGCGTCGGCTGCCACAACGTCAACAACGTCCCAGGTCACGTTGCCGGCTTCGTTCATCGCGCGCAGTTTGGCAACGGCTTCAGCGGAGCTGTCATCGTTGAGGATGGTCACACCGGTATTTGCCGAATAGGGCTCATGATAGGCCTTGAGCTGCGACTTGGAATAGGCACCGCCCCAGGACACGATGGTCATTTCATTTGCCATGTCAGCCGCAAAGGCCATCGGCGCGCAGATCGCGGTGGTTGCAGCCAAGGCAGTCAGTTTGGTGAGTTTCATGAACACTCTCTCCTTGTTGAATCAATTATTATTGCAATCGCCCCCGGTCGTTGACCGCCGGGGGTTCAATCACGCGTCGAAACTCAGGCGTCCAGCGCGCGGCAATCTTCAGGCAGCCAGCCGATTTCGATCTGCTGGCCAGGTGTGAGCCTGACCTGGTCAGGCGCGTTCCGGGTCTTGATGATGAACTCATCATTGCCTGCGACCCGAAGCCGGGTGCGGAAAATGTCACCCATGTAGATGAATTCCAGCACTTCGGCCTTCAGTGTGTGGGCGCCTTCCTGCAGACGCTCCTTGTTGTATTCAACGCGCTCCGGACGGATCGACACCCGGGTGCGCTCACCCGGCTGGGACACGTTGACCGGCTTGCAGTCGATCAACTCGCCGTCATCCAGCTGCACCAAGGCAAGGCCATTGTTGATTTCCTTGACAGTGCCTTCCAGCGTATTGTTCTCGCCGATAAACTGGGCGACGAAGCTGTTTTCCGGGCTTTCGTACAGCTGATCCGGGGGCGCAATCTGCTGAATGCGGCCGTCATCGAACACGGCAACGCGGTCCGACATTGTGAGCGCTTCGGTCTGATCGTGGGTCACATATACCACGGTGATGCCCAAACGGTGCGCCAGGTGCGTGATTTCGAACTGCATTTTCTCGCGCAGCTGCTTGTCGAGCGCGCCCAGCGGTTCGTCCATCAGAACCAATTCGGGTTCGAACACCAGGGCGCGCGCCAGGGCGATCCGCTGCTGCTGGCCGCCCGAGAGCTGGGCCGGGCGGCGGCCGCCGAAGGCGCCCATTTCCACCATGTCCAGCGCCCGCTTCACCTTCTCTTCGCGCTGCGATTTGCCCATCTTGCGGACTTCGAGCGGGAATGAGAGGTTTTCCGCAATCGTCATATGCGGAAACAGCGCATAGTTCTGGAACACCATGCCGATGCCGCGTTTGTGCGGCGGGATGTTGTTGATCGACGTGCCATCCAAGCGGATATCGCCGTGGGTAGCGGTCTCAAAACCAGCCAGCATCATCAGGCAGGTGGTTTTTCCGGACCCAGACGGGCCAAGCATTGTCAGGAATTCACCCTTGGGCATGGTGAGGTTGAGGTCTTTGACAACGAGATTTTCGCCATCATAGCTCTTTTGGACGCGTTCGAATTCAACGAACGCGTCAACGTTTGACGCATCAGCCAAAGCAGGCTCCCCGTAGTTTTGTCTATGCGGCAGATTTGCTCTGCACTTATTTAGAGTTAATCACACCAACGCTACCAAGCGCTAGAGATGAAAAAAATATTCTTTCCATCGGGAGAGTACGAAATTCTTACTTTGGCGCTCTTCCCGTGCGGAATGGAATATCCTTAGGCAAATTAAGTCACGATTACACAAGATGGATCGGACTTTTTGCGACGCAGCTCGGACATTTTGCGCCGCATTGACCAGAAAACATGTTCGAAAACGACTCTTTCTGCCCCAGCACCGAATAAAAAAGGCCCGGCAAACGCCTGCCGGGCCAAGTCGAGTCGTCAGGTAAAGCGCCGCATCCGCGACGCCGGGGAGAAGTCTCAGGCGCTGTGCAGCAGATCCTGCGCTTTCAGTTCCGCATGGCACTCATCCAGAGACTTGACAGCACGCTCGATCAGAACGTCGATCTGCTCCGGCGTGATTACCAGCGGCGGCGAGATGATCATCCGGTCACCCACATGCCGCATGATAAGGTTGTTGGCAAAGCAGCGTTCGCGGCAAACATAGCCGACGGTGCCCGCGTCCGAGGCAAAGGCCGCTCGGGCCTCCTTGTTCGGGGTAAGCGCGATGGACCCCATCATACCAGCAATCTTGGCTTCGCCCACCAGCGGGTGATCGGTCAGCGCTTCCCACTTCTCTTTCAGGTAAGGCGCCGCCACATCCCGAACATGGCCCAGGACGTTCTCCTCTTCCATGATCCGCAGGTTCTCCAGCGCCACGGCGGAAGCTACCGGATGGCCGGAGTAAGTGTAGCCGTGGTTGAACTCGTCGCTGGCGATCACCGAAGCGACCTCGTCGCTGACAATGGAGCCGCCAATCGGCGCATAGCCGGAGCTGAGACCCTTGGCGATGGTCATGATATCCGGGCGGATGTTCAGGGTTTCGCTGCCGAACCAGTTGCCGGTGCGCCCGAAACCGCAGATCACCTCGTCCGCGATCAGAAGGATTTCATATTTATCGCAGCTTCGCTGAATTTCCGGCCAATAGCTGTCCGGCGCCACGATCACCCCGCCCGCGACCTGCACCGGCTCGGCGATGAAGGCGGCGACACGGTCTTCACCCAGCTCTAGAAT
>JBFOLS010000748.1:0-2326 GCA_040830225.1 Leisingera sp. | reverse complement strand
TACCGCAGGCGCCCCTTTCGATCAACTGCATACGCCCCGGCAAAGGTGCGCAACATTGATGCAGGTCAAATAGAACTTAAACAATGGCCCGGCAAGAACGCCTGCGCCAAGTCAAACCCCGTTTGCGGCGTATTTGCCGCGCTTTCGCGGACTGAATGCGCAGGATCGGAAACCTCCGCCGCAAACGCCTGCTAAGGCCGCCAAGTCAGCAAAGCGAAGTGCCGGCAATGGCCAAGGTAGTTCGGCAGCGCAAGCTCATGTCTGAAGCCGGCGATCTCGGCACAGCCAATGACACTTCCTGCCAAGTGGATCATATTCCGCGGGTCCTCAAAGCAAGAACGCTGAAAGTCAGTCGTCCCCGAGCGATTTCTCTTGCCCGGGAAAGGCGCTGCAAAGGCAACCCCCGTCAAACCAGCTTGCACTGCCAGGCCATTCAAAGCGTCAAGCAAGGGAACCAGCTCATGCAACAAAGATGCATGTCCAGGTCCAGCGGTCAGCAGCAGCCGGCACACATACAGCCAATCCCCGTCCGGCTCGTGCGTCGAACCGGTGCCCTGCCCGATAGCATTCCACCACTCATGCGGTGCAAGAATCTTGCAGCCTGGCAATCGGATAGCGTTTACGAAGCCGATCGTTGCACCCTTCGGACCGCTGGCAAATGCCCCTTCAGGAAAACTGTTATAGCAACTCGAGATCACCTCCAGCGAATGGTTCGGGTAAACATAGGGGGCGCTTCTCGGCCATGCGGCGTTTGCGCCGGGGCTGTCCGGCAATCCCGCAATGACTGGCAGATCGTCCCGCAGCACAGGCCGAGCAGGCAAAAATCTCATGTCACGCTCGCCTCTCTCCGGGCACACTCTTCCCGCGCCCTTGTTTCCGCCACTGAACATCGAACCGCTTCCAACAGCAAGCAAAAGAGAAACAGCCGCCGCTCCCTCTGGCCCCTCCTTCGGGCCGCTGCTAGGGTCCGCGTCAATTCGGCCTTTCCCCGGGCCTCCCCGAAATTCAGGAGAGCAAAATGGCATTGAATGATGTTCTGGACCGGAGCGACACGGAGCTGGACCCCCCCCCCGAACGGCGGAGGGGGCGGGTGCGGATCCAGGCGTTTCCCCCCGCCCCCGCCTATAAGGATGACTGCGGCAAAGCCGCCGACTGGCTAGTCGCCGACCTCAACGCCATCGGCATCAAGGCGGAAAAACGCAGCACTCCCGGCCACCCGATGGTGGTGGGCCATGTCGGCGAGGAAAACACCGGTGCCCCGCATGTGCTGTTCTACGGCCACTACGACGTGCAGCCGGTCGACCCGCTGAACCTTTGGAACACGCCGCCGTTTGAGCCGCAGCTGGAGGAAACCCCGAACGGCACCGTGATCCGCGGCCGCGGCTCCTCGGACGACAAGGGCCAGCTGATGACCTTTGTCGAAGCCTGCCGCGCCTGGAAAGCGGTGAACGGCTCCCTGCCCTGCCGCATCACCTTCTTCTTCGAGGGCGAAGAGGAGAGCGGATCGCCCTCGCTGATCCCCTTCATGGAAGCCAACGCCGAAGAGCTGAAGGCCGACCTCGCGCTGATCTGCGACACCTCCATGGTGTCGCGCGGGGTGCCGTCGATCTCCTCGCAGCTGCGCGGCATGCTGAAGGACGAATTCACCATTGTCGGCCCGCGCATCGACCTGCATTCCGGCCACTACGGCGGCCCCGTCCTGAACCCGCTGCGGGAACTCTCGAAAATCGTGGATTCCTTCTACGACGATGAAACCGGCCGCGTCGCCGTGGACGGCTTTTATGACGGCGTCCATGAAGTGCCCGCCGACCAGCTGCGCCAGTGGCAGAACTGCGGCTTTGATGAAACCGAATACCTGAGCTCGGTCGGCTACACCCAGCCGCATGGGGAAAAGGCCTATTCCACCCTGGAACAGCAATGGGCCCGCCCGACGCTGGAGGTGAACGGCCTCTGGGGCGGCTACAACGGCGCTGGCTCCAAAACCGTGATTCCGTCCGAGGCCCACTGCAAGATCACCTGCCGGCTGGTTGGCGACATGGACCCCGATGCGCTGCGCGAGAACATCCGCAACCATGTTGAGGCGCGCCTGTCCGCCGATGCAAAGGTGGTCTGGAAAAACGATTCCGAAGGCTCCCGCGCCGCGGTGATGAACATCACCCGCCCCGAATTCGAAGCCGCCCGCGGCGCGCTCTCGGATGAGTGGGAGCGTGAAGCCGTCTTCTGCGGCATGGGCGGATCGATCCCGATCGCCGGCTTCTTCAAGTCGATCCTGGATATGGATGCGATGCTGATCGGCTTTGCCAATGACGATGACGCCATCCACTCG
>JBFOLS010000747.1:0-2024 GCA_040830225.1 Leisingera sp. | reverse complement strand
GGACCATCACGGCCTCAGCCGTGTCGCAGTGGTGGATTTTGACGTGCACCACGGCAATGGCACCCAAGACCTGTTGTGGGACGAACCGCGCGCGCTGGTGATCACCAGCCAGCAGATGCCGCTCTGGCCCGGTTCCGGCCGGCCGGATGAAGACGGCGCCCACGGCAATATCCTGAACATGCCGCTGGTCCCGGGATCGGGCCGGGCAGAGATGCAGGCGGCTTATGAGGCCCAGGCCTTTCCGCGCCTGCGCGAGTTCAAGCCGGAGCTGATCATCATCTCGGCCGGCTTTGACGCCCATCAGGATGATCCGCTCGCCAGCCTCAACTGGGCCACCGCCGACTTCGCTTGGATCACTGCAGAGTTGTGCAAACTTGCAAGTGAATTGTGCCAGGGCCGTATCGTCTCGACTTTGGAAGGCGGATATGATCTGAACGCGCTGGCCGCGGCAACCCGCGCGCATGTGGAAGAATTGATGAAGGCACCGGCATGACTGAGACCCCCGTAGACCAAATGAGCTTTGAACAGGCGATGCGCGAGCTGGAAGGCGTGGTGGACCAGCTGGAGCGCGGCGACGTGGCGCTGGATGCCTCCATCGCGCTTTTTGAACGGGGTGTCGCTTTGAAACAGCGTTGCGACGATGAGCTGAAACGCGCCGAGGAAAAAGTCGCGGCTATCGCTCTTGACGCCAACGGCACCCCCAAGGGCACCCAGCCGCTGGATGCCGGCTGAAACATGAGCACCGCAGCAGATATCCAGACACGCCCCTTTTCGGAGGCGCTGAAAGACGCGCAGACCCGTATCACCGCGCATATGGAGATGCGGCTGGCGGGCAGCGACGCGCTGCACGCCGCGATGCGCTATGCCATCACCGGCGGCAAGATGCTGCGCGGCTTTCTGGTCCTGGAAAGCGCCCGGCTGCACGGCGTTCCGGCAGAGGCCGCGATGGAGGCCGCACTCGCCATTGAATGCATCCATGCCTACTCATTAGTGCATGACGACCTGCCCTGCATGGACGACGACGACCTGCGCCGCGGCCAGCCCACCGTTCACAGGAAATGGGATGAGGCGATGGCGGTGCTGGCAGGCGATAGCCTGCAGACATTTGCCTTTGAACTGCTGGCAGACCCCAAGACCGGCTCCCATGCGCTGGCCCTGATCCGCGGGCTGGCGCAGTCTTCCGGCAAAGACGGTATGGTCTCGGGCCAGATGCTGGACATCGCCGCCGAAACCGCCGCCGCGCCGCTGACACTGGAACAGATTACCAGGCTGCAAAGCCGAAAGACCGGCTGCCTGATCGAGTGGTCCGCCACTGCCGGCGCGGTGCTGGCGGGCGATGACCCGGCACCGCTGCGGCAATACGCTCGCGCCCTCGGCCTTGCTTTCCAGATTGCCGACGACATCTTGGATGTGGAAGGCGACGCCGCCAAGGTCGGCAAGGCCGTGCGCAAGGATGCCGATGCCGGCAAAGCCACATTTGTTTCGCTTCTGGGGCTGGCAGGGGCCAAAGCCCGCGCAAACGCCTTGTGTGAGGAAGCCTGTGTTGCGCTCGCGCCTTACGGCGAGGATGCTGCAACCTTGAAGGAAGCCGCGCGCTTCGTTATTTCGCGCGACAGCTAACCCCGCGCCACGTCCGGACCACCCTGGCCGGCGCAGCCCAAGGAGACACCATGTCCGACCGGCCCAAGACCCCGCTTCTGGATCAGATCGCGCGTCCCGCGGATCTGAAGGGGCTGACGGATGCGCAGCTGGTGCAGGCGGCGCACGAGCTGCGGCAGGAAACCATCTCTGCCGTCTCTGTCACCGGCGGCCATTTGGGCGCGGGCCTCGGCGTAGTGGAACTCACCACCGCCCTGCACGCGGTATTCGACACCCCGCGGGATAAGGTGATTTGGGACGTCTCCCACCAGTGCTACCCGCATAAGATCCTGACGGGGCGCCGCGACCGCATCCGCACCCTGCGGATGAAGGACGGGCTCAGCGGTTTCACCAAGCGCTCCGAGTCGCCTTATGATCCGTTCGGC
>JBFOLS010000746.1:0-4011 GCA_040830225.1 Leisingera sp. | reverse complement strand
TTGTAAAAGTTACTGCTCAGGCACGAGTCTATCGTGGCCAGACTTGGGCAATCCAAGCCTTTCCGCCGGGTAAGCAAGATCTTGCCCGCCTCCCTGTAAGAAACTGAATTTACGGTTAATGCCCGGACGCGGCACGGGCGGAATCAGGCCGAATGTGTCGGCAATGCGGCAAAAACGGGGCGTGTCCGGTTGAAATGCGCCGGTTTGCGCCGCATGGCGCGCGATCCTGCGGCAAAAAAATGGCGGGGTGGTTTGCCCCGGGTGCAGCTTCCGCCACGGGCGCAAAAAGACCGGTGAAGAGGAACCTTCACCGGCCTGAATTTCAAGCTCCCGATTGACGGGAAGCCGTCAGGTTTTGACCCGCCCTTTGGCCAGGGAATGGTAGATCACACCGCCTAGCACAGCGCCGATCACCCAGCTGTAGCCGGACAGGAAACCGAGCCACGGCACCCAGACGGTTGCGACCGAGAACACTGCTGCAAGCCCGAAAGCTTTGACCGCTGCCCCGTTCCATCCGTTGTCATAGTGGTAGATGCCGCCCTCCATGTTGTAGAGGTCATCCTCGCTCAGCTGCTCTTTGCGCAGCAGGTAGTAGTCCACGATCATGATGCCGAATACCGGCGCCAGGGTCGCGCCCAGCGTGTTCACAAAACCGCTGATGCCGAACTGGCTGATGAAGCTGTTCCAGAAGCCTCCGATCACCAGGGCAAAAAGCGACGTGATCAGGCCGGCCTTGCGGAAGCTGATCTTTTCCGGGGAAAGGCTGGCGATGCCGTTCACCGCGGGGATGAAGTTGGCCACCAGGTTGATGCCGACAGTGGCGGCAAAAAAGGTGATCGCTGCAATGATGCCCAGAACAACGCTGTCGGTGCGCTCGACGATTTCGGTCGGGTTGATGATCTCTTCGCCAAAGACCACGGCTGCGCCGCCAGTGGTCAGCAGCGCCAGTGCCGAAAACAGGATCATGTTGAACGGCAGCCCGGCCAGGTTGCCCAGGATCATTGCGGGCTTGTCCTTGGCATAGCGCGAGAAATCGCTGAAGTTGATCATCACCGCCGCGAAATAAGCGACCATGGTGCCGACAATGGCGACGAAGCCCTTGATCTCGGTCCAGACCGTGCCTTCGGGATTGGCAAAGATGGTGGCGGTGGCCTCCAGCAGCTGCCCGTCCGAGCGCTGCCACAGCACCACGACAAGGCCGATCATCACCAGATAGACGAAGGGGCCGGCAATGTTCAGGAAGGTCTCGACCCAGCCCATGCCGCGCCAGAAGATCACGATGTGAAAGCCCCAGACGATGACGAAGGACAGCCAGTCGATACCGGTGAGTCCGAAGATCTCGGCGCCGCCGCTGAGGCCGGTGACCGAGCGGATCAAGAGCGCCAGCGCGGTGGAGGCGAAATAGACCTGCACCCCGTACCAGAACACCGCCACCGTGGCCCGCAGCACTGCGGGCAGCTTGGCGCCTTCGGTGCCCAGGCTGGCGCGGGCCAGAACAGGGTAGGGGATGCCGTATTTCTCGCCCGCGGCGCCGGACAGGTTCACCATCCACATCACGAACAGCCCGGCCGCAATCAGCGCGGCAAAGGCGGTCCAGCCGCCGACGCCGTAGGAGATGAACAGCGATGCCACCAGCGAATAGCCGAACAGCGACTGCACGTCATTGGCCCAGATATTGAAGATGGCGAACCATCCCCATGTTTTCTCGTCGCTGCCGACGGGGTTCAGCGCATTGCCCTCGGGGTCCATTGTCCCTCCGTGATGCACATGCATTTCATCAGTTGCGGTCATAGTTTCCTCCCTAAAGCCCCTTGGATGGCTTCTGTGGGGCCTGCTGCGGGCGGGCCGCCAAATCGTGCCGAAATTGAGCTTGCACCTAACATGTTACGAGGTATTCTATAAAATAGACTATAAAGAATTTCAGATAGCACTTTAAGGCAAGTGCGGGAAATGGCAGCGGGAGAACAGGCAATGAGCAAGGCGCAGGATGTTCAGCTTTTGGCGGATCGGGCCCAGGAGGCTCTATGGGCTGCCCTGCGCAGCGGCGCTCTGCGGGCCGGGCAGTTCCTGTCGATGCCGCAGCTGGTGACACTGCTGGACTACCCTCTGGCTGCGGTGCGCGAAGCCGTGAAGCAGGCCAGCTCCCAGGGCCTTTTGATCACCCTGCCGAAACGCGGCATCCAGGTGATGGAGGCCAGCCCCGAAATTATCCGCGACTGTCTCGATTTCCGAATGGTCCTGGACCAGGAGGGCGCGCGGCGCCGGGTTGCGGATGGCAGCTATGCCGGTCTGGAGGCCCTGAAGGAGCGGCATCAGCAGATGCTGGAGGCCGCCCGCAGCAACGCCGGCAGCGATCTGCCGCCGCAGGCCATTCAGGTCGATCTGTCGTTGCATGACTTCCTGGCGGCGGGCCTGGAAAACGCCCAGCTGGCAGCGGCTTATAACGCCAACCGGATGCGTATTGCGATCATCCAGAATGCCCGTCCCTTCCTGCAGGTCCGCATCGTCTCTGCCATGGAAGAACACCTTGCAGTGATCGACGCCCTGGAAAGCCGCGATGCCCAAGCCGCAGCAGCGGCGATACGCCATCATTGCGAGCAGACCCTGCGCTGGTGGGGCGTGGCCTGAGGCCAGCCGTTTCCCACGCTTGACACAGCAGAGACTGGGCTTCTACAAGGCGGTGATGGTTTTCCCCGGGGCCACTTCGGGGAGATGAAAAGGGAACACGGTGAGGTGTAGCCATCAGGCGCCAATTCCGTGACTGCCCCCGCAACTGTGTGCGGAGAGCAATGCTGCCACAAGCCACTGCCCCACAGAAGGGCGGGAAGGCGCAGCAAAGCCTCGACCCGCGAGTCAGGAGACCTGCCATCAGATGTTCAACCAACCCGGGGCGGGGCGTCCTGGAAGGAGGCTTCTATGGCACGTGTTTTCTGTGCCCGCATGACTTGCAGCTTCTCTCCGCGCACGCAGATTTGCGAGGCGGACCATGCTGGAATTTCGTGACCACACGATTTTGATCTGCGCCACCTGCAAGGGGGCAGCCGAAGCCAACCGGCTGCGCGCGGCGCTCTCGGACCGCATCCCCGGGCGCTTTGCGCTTCGGGCTGTCGACTGCATGGCCGGATGCGACCGTCCGGTAACGGTGGGCTTTCAGGCCGAAGGCAAGGCGCAATACCTGTTCGGCGGCATCCAGTCTGCGGCCGACACAGATGCGCTGGCCCGCTTTGCGCATCAGTACCTGGCCAGCGAGACCGGCTGGACCAATGCCAGCGACCGCCCGGCACAGCTTTATGACAAGACCCTGGCGCGGCTGCCGCGGATAAAGACGGAGGCCGCGCCATGACGGCATCGCAGCCTTTCCTCAGCGTGCGCGGCCTTGAATACTTTGCGCTGAACGGCGATGCGCTGGTAAGCGGAGTGTCCTTTGAGTTGGATAAGGGCTCAGTCCTCGCTATCGCCGGGCCTAACGGCGCAGGCAAGTCGACGCTTCTGAACCTGCTGTCCGGGATCGAGCCGCTGGCGCTTGGCGATGTGCTGGTTGGCGGGCAGAGCCTGCGGCAGATGAAGGCGGAGGACCGGGCCCGGCTTATCGCTGTTGTCAGCCAGCAATCCTCGCCCGACGGGCGGCTATTGCTGCGTGACTACGTGGCACTGGGCCAGCTGCCGTTGGCCAGGGCGCGCTCCGCAGCACAGGACGTCCAGGCATTGGCCCGTATTCTGGACCTCACCGGCCTCGCCTCCAAAGCGGGCAAGCCAATGATCCAGCTGTCGGGCGGCGAGCGTCAGCGTGCCCATATCGCGCGCGCTTTGGCGCAGGAGCCGGCACTCCTGTTCCTGGATGAACCCACCAACCACCTGGACCCGGACGCCAAGGGGCGGATGCTGTCGCTGGTCGCCTCGCTGGGCGTCACCGTGGTGATGGTGGTGCATGACCTGGTGATGATCCCCGAGTTCGCCACCCACGCGGCGCTGATGAAGGCCACCCGCCTCACGGCCTTTGGCCCGGCTGCC
>JBFOLS010000745.1:0-4674 GCA_040830225.1 Leisingera sp. | reverse complement strand
CCCCGATCTTTGCAGGAGTGAGGACAATTGCGCCCCGGTGCAGCAGGTCCGCAAGGCTGCAACCCAGTCCTGCGCAAACTGCGAGGAAACCGTGGCCAGGCTGGAAGGCCCCGAAACTGCCATTTGTCTGCCACCCCGCGCAACTTGTCACTTTTGGAAAGGAGTTTGTCCTGTATGGAAGTGGATTGCCTGCCTGACAACACTTACTTGGCGTGATGAAACAATCATCCGGAGCAGCAGCAATGACCTACCAGGCGCCGTTACGCGATATCATGTTCAATTTCGAGCACCTGTCTGCCTGGCCGGAAAACGCTGCGCTGGACGCATATTCGGGGATCGAGCAAACGGATGTGCAGGCCGCGCTGGACGGGTTTGGCCGGTTCTGCGAGGAGATGATTGCACCGCTGGCCGCCACCGGAGACGATGCAAGCGCCCATTTTGAGGATGGTGAGGTGGTAATGCCTGCCGCCTATGAACAGGCCTACCGCCTGTTTGCCGAAATGGGCTGGCAAAGCCTGCCGCACCCTTCCGGATATGGCGGCATGGGGCTGCCGCGCGCCGCCGGGGCTGCCGCAACCGAGATTCTGAATGCCTCCGACATGAGCTTCGGGCTGTGCCCGCTGCTGACCGACGGTGCTGCCGAGGCGCTTCTGCTCACCGGATCCGACGAGCAGAAAAGCCGCTATCTTGAGCCGCTGATCTCAGGCCGCTGGTCCGGCACCATGAACCTGACGGAACCCCAGGCCGGCAGCGATCTGGGCCGGGTGCGCTGCAAGGCCGAACCGGGTGCGGACGGGGCCTATTCGGTGACCGGAACCAAGATATTCATCACCTATGGCGAGCACGGGCTGAGCGAAAACATCATTCACCTGGTGCTGGCGCGGACACCGGATGCCCCGGCAGGCCCCAAGGGGCTGAGCCTGTTCATCGTGCCGAAATTCCTGGTTGGCGAGGACGGCACACAGGGCGCGCGCAATGCCGTCAAATGCGTCAGCATCGAACACAAACTGGGGGTCCGGGCAAGCCCGACAGCAGTGCTGGAGTTTGACGGGGCAACCGGGTTTCTGGTCGGCGAGGAGAACCGGGGCCTGGAGTACATGTTCGTGATGATGCGCGCGGCCCGGTTTTCGGTCGGGGTGCAGGGCGTTGCGGTGGCCGAGCGCGCCTATCAGCATGCTTTGCAATACGCGCAGGAGCGCGTGCAGGGGCGCCCGGCAGACGGCAGCTCCAAGGAGGCCGCGGCCATAATCCGGCATCCGGACGTCCGCCGGATGCTGCTGCGGATGCGGGCGCTGACCGAAGGCGGGCGCGCCCTGGCAATGGCCACGGCAGGCTGGCTCGATCTGGAGCATCACGGAGACGGGGAGCAAAGCCGCAGCGCAGCCGCAATGGCCGGGTTTCTGGTGCCGCTGGTCAAGGGGTTCTGCACCGAACGGGCGGTTGAGGCCGCCTCGCTGGGCCTGCAGGTGCATGGCGGCATGGGCTTCATCGAGGAAACCGGGGTTGCGCAGTTCTATCGCGACGCACGGATCCTGCCGATCTATGAAGGCACCACGGCGATCCAGGCCAACGGGCTGCTGGGCCGGGAAGTGCTGCGCGACGGCGGCGCGACGGCCCGCCGCTTTGCCGCGCTGATTGCGGACACCGAAGCGGAGCTGCAAAACGGCAGCCCGAAGGCCAGGCTCATCGCAGACTGCCTGGCTGAGGCGCGCAAGGGGTTCGAGGCCAGCCTTGCCTGGATGCTGGAAACCGCCCCCGCCGATCCCAATGCCGCCTATGCCGGCAGTGTTCCTTTCCTGATGCTGGCCGGCACTCTTGCCGCCGGCTGGCAGCTTGGCAGAGCCGTTCTGGCAGCCGAGGCCAAGCTGGCACAAGGCGAGGACACGGCTTTCATGTCGCATAAAATCGCCACTGCCCTATTCTTCGCTCAGCACATCCTGGTGGAGTGCGGCGCCGAAACCTCCCGCATCATGGACGGCAGCACCAGCCTGCTTGAGCCAGACTTCCAAATCTGACCCGCCAGGGTCCCGGCGCCGCAGCGTGCCCGACAGCAACAAAGAGACCTGAACCATGCCCCAAGAAATCAACCCCGAAACCTACGAAAACCTCGCCATCGAAGAGCGCAAGAATGGCGTTTTCGTCGTCACGCTGAACCGCCCGGCCAAGCGCAATGCATTGGACGTGGCCACAATCGAGGAGCTGGTCCGCTTCTTCAGCAATGCGCATCAGGGCGGCGTCAAGGCAGTGGTGCTGGCCGGTGAGGGCGATCACTTCTGCGCCGGCCTCGACCTGGTGGAGCATTGGCAGGCGGACCGCAGCCCCGACGATTTCATGCATGTCTGCCTGCGCTGGCACGAGGCCTTCAACAAAATGGAATACGGCGGGGTTCCGGTCATTGCGGCGCTGAAAGGCGCGGTTGTCGGCGGCGGGCTGGAGCTGGCCAGCGCGGCCCATATCCGGGTGATGGATCAAACCACCTATTTCGCCCTGCCCGAAGGCCAGCGCGGCATTTTCACCGGCGGCGGCGCCACCATCCGGGTGTCAGATATGATCGGTAAATACCGGATGATCGACATGATCCTGACCGGCCGGGTCTACCAGGGGCAGGAGGCCGTCGACCTGGGGCTGGCGCAATACATCACCGAAGGCTCCAGCTATGAGATGGCGCTAGAACTGGCGGACAAGGTGGCGCAGAACCTGCCGCTGACCAACTATGCCATCTGTTCGGCGATCAGCCATCTGAACAACATGTCGGGGATGGATGCCGCTTATGCCGAGGCCGTGGTGGCCGGTGTCGTGAACACCCAGCCCGCCGCCCGCGCACGGCTGGAGGCCTTTGCCAACAAGACAGCGGCCCGCGTGCGCCCCAACAGCTAAAGAACGGGCCGCGCAGTTCCCGTGATCGCAGCCCGCCTGCTTTGGCAGGCGGGCTGCGTCCGTTTTCAACTCAGACGCAGCAGCTGCCCGAGCTTTGCACCGCCTTGGCTGCAGGTGCTTCATTCAGGTTGGCGCCGCGTCCCAGCCAGGTCCGGTCTGCCAGATAGAAATCCGCAAATCGCGCCTCGAAGTCCGCCGGGACCGATTTGGCAGCAATGTCGGTGGCCAGCAAAGCCTGCTGCCAGGCTTTCACCCGGGGATATCCCTCCAGCATGTCATAGCCGTTGCACGCCTCGACAATGGCCGCGCGGTGCAGCAGCGGCAGCCAGGCCATGTCAACGTTGCCAAGGGTCTCTCCGTTGAAGAACGGCCCCTCGCCCAGCTGTTTCTCAGCCTTTTCGAAGGCCTTCTGCAGCTTGACCATCCGCTCATCCAAAGTTCCCTTGTCGGCGCTCTGCATGGTGCTGCACTGAACCAGATAGTGTTTGGAGCCCTGATAGCTCCAGGCGCGGTTGATGGCACGCTGTTCGGGCGTCAGGCCGGGCTCCAGAGGTGTAGTCACCTCGTCTAAATATTCCACGATGGCGTCGGATTCGTACAACTCGGCACCTTCTTCGGTGACCAGCACCGGCACCTGGCCGGTGGGCGAGATATCGAGGAACCATTGCGGCTTATTGCTCAGTTCGATGTACTCGATATCGTAGGGCACTCCCTTGGCCTCAAGCATGGCAGTCACCCGCTGCACAAACGGGCAGATCTTGAAGCTGACAATCTTGATCATTGGCTGTTTTCCTTTCCTGTAGCCTTTGACCTGTAAGACGAAGGCGCGGCGGAAAAGACGAAGTCCACAGCCAGATTTTTTACAACCTTTTCATTTTATGCATTTTTTCCATCTTATAGAGCGTTAGCGGTCTGAACCTGCCTGATAGCCCAGCACAGCTGGTCCAATCGATCCTGCCCGTAGAAGGGCTGGCCCTGATATTCGAACAGCGGCACGCCCCAATGACCGGCATTGAACATGGCTTTCTGGTTCTCTGCGAAATAGCCCTCCGCCTCGGGCAGAAGTTCATCCGGCTGATCCGCCAGCGCCTCCGGCAAACCGCAACCGGAAAGCAGTGCGCCTATCTGCTCCGGCTGGTCCCAGCCCGGATGCTGCCCGGACCAAATACGCCGCATCAAGGCACTGTAGAGCGCATACTGGTCCGGACCGCGGACCTGCCAGAGCATATTGTAGAGCCGTTTGATCCGCGCCTGCTCATCAGTGGCAATCCACAGTGAACCGGGCATCCAATTAACTGGCGATGGAGCGGGCTCAGCATAGGGCAAGCCCAGGAAGGCTGCAGTGCGGACTGCATCAAGGGAGAAATAGGCCTGCTCCTTAGGCCCGCGGTCGGCATAAGCATCAGGGATGCGGATCACGCCCGGCAGCACCGGGCGCATCACGACCTCCACCCCGTGATCCCGGACCAGCGCGTCAAGACGGTCCAGGGCAAAGTAGCAATAGGGGCTTTGCAGGGAGCCAAAGAAGGTGACACGCTGCGTCATGGATCAGCCTCTTGCTTTGGGGGTTGGTTCCGAGGCTTTGCCGATCCGCACCCGCTCCCGTGCGCCGTCGCGCTGATAGGCGGCGTCTTCCGCGCCCAGATCCGCCATCAGCGCATCAAGCCGCAAGCGGGCGGTGCGGGGCACGGTCTTGCCCTCGGCGCGCAGGCCTTCATAGCGGGCGCCAGCGGCGTATTTCTTGTTGCGCTGATGGGGCTGGACACTGTCCATGTAACGGGGGCTCACCTCTTCTGT
>JBFOLS010000744.1:0-2244 GCA_040830225.1 Leisingera sp. | reverse complement strand
GCGCTTTCGCCGGGGCCGATCAGCTCAACCGCGGAGGCGCCGACATAGTCGATGTCCTTGCCTTCCTTGATCAATTCCAGCGCCTTGCCCAGCTGGCCCGGCAGGATCTGCTCGCCCGGCGCGTTGGCTACGTCCAGGATCTTGCCGACATAGTCAGCCGGATCGGTGGAGTTTGCAGCCTGCATCGCCAGCATCAGCAGTGCAGCGGCGTCATAGGATTCGGGCGAATAGGGCGAAGTGCCGTCAAAGCCTGCTTCCTTGGCCATCGCGAAATAGGCTTCGGCACCTTCACCGCCGGAGCCGGCGATCTGGCCGAAGGAACCGTTCAGGTCGGGGCCGACGTTGGCGGGCAGGCTGTCGCCGATCATGCCGCCGGGCAGGCCGAAGGTGTCAAATGCACCGGAGTCCAGCGCGCCCTGGATGATGCCCAGGCCGCCCTGGTCCAGATAGCCTGCAACCACCAGGATGTCGCCGCCGGCCGATGCCAGCGCGCCGACTTCAGCCGAGTAGTCGCCTTTGCCGTCTTCATGCGCGGTCACGATGGTGACTTCGCCGCCTGCGGCCTTGAAGGAGGTTTCGATCGCGTCCGCCAGACCTTTGCCATAGTCGTTGTTGGTGTAGGTCAGCGCAATGGAACTGATGCCGCGGTCCTTCAGGATCTCCGCCATCACCTGGCCTTCACGCGCATCCGACGGGGCGGTGCGGAAAAACAGGCCGTTGTCTTCCATGGTCGACAGGCCCGGCGAGGTTGCCGACGGAGAAATCATGACCATGCCGTTCGGGATCGCCACGTTCTGCAGGATTGCGCCGGTCACACCCGAGCAATCGCCGCCGACGATGCCGTTGACGCCGTCCGCGATCATTTTTTCACCGTTTGCTACCGACAGGCCGTTGTCGATGCAGCCGGTATCTGCGCGCATGGCGGTTACAGTTGCGCTGTCCAGCAGCGCGCCGGACTTAGTGACTTCGGCCATGGCCAGTTCGGCGCCGTCGCCCATTGCGGGGGCCAGCGATTCAATCGGGCCGGTGAAGCCGAACAGAACGCCCAGTTTCACTTCCTTGGCGTGGCCGCCGGCGTATGCGGTGCCAGCAGTCAGCGCAGCGGCCGCGGTGGCCATCAGCAGTTTCTTCATTTGAGAACTCCCATTGTTGGAACACATGAAAAAATGTTCACATCGGACCCTAGGCAAGCCGGCCGGAAAAGAAAAGTCCTGTTAAGGCTGGAGATACCAATGTGTCCGTTCCTGTTTTCTCCGCTATTCTGGATTTCTGTACTGCGGAGCTGATTTTATTTTAGGCTTAAAGTATCTAAAGGGGAAGCAAAATGTTTCACCGGGTTCTCGTTTTGACGGCTGCCATTCTCATTTTGCCGTTTTCCGGAACCACAAGGGCTGAACCCCTGGGGAGCAGTCAGGGCCAGCTGAGTGTTTCGCGCATGGCTGAAGGATTTGATGTTCCTTGGGCGTTTGCCTTTCTCCCGGGAGGGGGGCTGCTCGTCACGGAACGCGATGGGGCGCTGTTTCATGTCCTTGATGGCAGAAAGAAGCGAATCTCAGGCGTGCCCGCGGTATTTGCCGAAGGGCAGGGCGGATTGCTGGATGTCATGGTGCCACGGGACTTTTCTGCAAGCCGGGAGGTTTTTCTCAGCTATTCCAAACGGCAGGGGCGGGGCGCAGGCACTGCTTTGGCGGCGGGTCGGCTGAGCCGGGACAACAGGACCCTAACAGACCTCCGGGTCTTGTTTGAGGCGGCACCCGGGGCTTTGGGGGGGCGGCATTTCGGCTCGCGGGTGGTCGAGGCCCGGGATGGAACCTTGTTTGTTTCCCTGGGGGAGAGAGGCGACCGGCCCAGTGCCCAGAACCTGCGTCTGCATCAGGGATCGGTTGTGCGGATCAATCGGGATGGAGCCGTTCCTGCCGGTAATCCTTTCATCGGGCAGGAGGGCGTACAGCCGGAGATTTGGTCCTACGGCCACCGAAACCCGCAGGGAATGGCTTTGGACCTGAACGGTAAGCTTTGGGTCGCTGAACACGGCGCAAAAGGCGGAGATGAAGTAAACCGGGTGCGAAAGGGCGGCAATTACGGTTGGCCAGTGATCTCTTACGGGCGGCACTATTCCGGACTGAAAATCGGTGAGGGCACCTCCAAGCCCGGCATGGAACAGCCGCAATGGTACTGGGACCCATCCATGGCTCCTTCAGGCATGATGATCTACTCAGGCAGAATGTGGCCCGAGTGGCGCGG
>JBFOLS010000743.1:0-3372 GCA_040830225.1 Leisingera sp. | reverse complement strand
GCCGTAATTCCCGGACCCGAAGCTGGCGACGGTGTAGAGGGAGATCTTCGGCACCCGGATATTGGTCACCGCCTGGATCATCTTGGCCCCGTGCTTGATCATTCCGGCCCGTTCAGAGGCGGTGTCAACCATAAAGCCGGTCGTGTTGTGCAGGGAGACAACCGGAGTGCCGGCCTGTTTCATCGCCTGCAGGAAATGCGTAGCCTTGGCGGCGCCGTCAGGGTCCAGCGGGCCGTTATTGCCCAGAATAGCCACGGCCTGCCCCATGATCCGTGCCTGCAGGCAAACCGTTGCAGGCCCGAAACCCGGCTTGAATTCACGCAATTCCGAGCCATCCGTGATCCGCGCCGCCACTTCCCGCATATCATAGGGCCTGCGGTAGTCCACCGGCACGACGCCAGCGATTTCGTCTGTCTTCAGGACCGGCGGGGCATAATCCGCCAACGCAGGTGCACACGACGCCCAGCCCAGTCCCGCCACGACCTCGCGGGCGAGCTCAATTCCGTGAGCGTCATCTTCGGCCAGGTATTCTACCAGTCCGGTGGCGGCCGCATGCATCTCAGCCCCGCCAAGTTCCGCATCCTGCGCCACCTCGCCAGTCGCCGCCTGCACCAAGGCGGCGCCGGCTAGCATTGCCATGCCGTTGCCCTTGACCCCGATCACGTAGTCCGACAGCCCCGGCTGATACGCCCCTCCCGCCGTGGAAGCGCCATGCAGTACGGTTATCACCGGGATGCCCGCCGCCGAGAGCCTTGCAAGGCCGGCAAACATACCGCCCCCATGCGCCCATAGGTCCACCGTGTAGCGCATCAGATCGGCGCCCGCACTTTCCACCAAGTGAATGAAAGGCAGTTTCTGCTTCTCCGCGATGGCCAGCGCGCCCAGCGCCTTGTCCACGGACTTCTGTGTCATGGCCCCTGCATTGATCCCCGCGTCATCCGCAAACACCATCACCCGCACGCCCTCGACATAGCCGATGCCAAGGATGATTGACGCGCCCGGAACCGAAGTTTCCGGGTCCGGATCGTCGACTTGGTAGGAGGCTAAGTTGTACAGCTCAAGGAACGGCATGCCGGGGTCCATAAGCGCCGCGACCCGCTCCCGCGGAGACAGCTGCCCGCGCTTGTCAAAGACCGGGCGCCGCTCTTCGGATTTGGCTGCTGCGTGGGCTTCCAAGGCGCGCATCCTCTCCACCAGCGCCAGCATGTCCTTGCGGTTTTGCGCGAAAGCTTCGCCGGACGGGGTAATCTTGGTTTCAAAGGCGCGCATCAAATTTCCTCTATCAATTCTGCATCCACCTTCACGGGCACTGCCAGCAGCAGTTGCGCAAAGCCCTTGGCCTGCGGGTCATTGCGCAAGCTCGACGTGCCGCCGCCGCCCAGCGCTTCATGCAAAAGAATATTCATCGACAGGCTGCCGGGCAGATAGAACCGCTCAAAACACCCTTGCCAGAAATGGCCGAACACTTTCCGCGTATGCGGTTCGTCAAGCGCCGCCCAGATCCATGGCATGAACTCCGGCCTGCGGGCGATCACACCGATATTCGCAATATCCCCCTTGTCACCGCTGCGGGCCCAGGCAAGGCGGATCAGGGGTACCTTCACGGTATCAGCCGCTTGCGGCTTGGCAGGAGGCTCAATCGGCGCCGGATTGCGGACAGGCATGCTATCCGCAGACTCGACCGCCAGTTCCCCTTCATTGTCCCGCACAGTGACCGGCACTTGCAGCTTGGGAAGCAAGCAGGAGAACAACGCCAGCACCGGCGAGGGCTTGGGACGGGCACCCGCGAAACCGCTGAGGCCCGGCGGTGCCGACAGGCCCAGCCCTACCGCCTCTCTCAGAAACACCCCCACAGCGCGGGCTTCGGAATGGCGCACAGCGATCTTGAGCGCCACCTCCTGCGAGGCCCCACTCTGCCGCATAGCGCCGAACTGGCTTTCGGCACCGATAAGTTCGATGCTGACATCTTTGAAATCCGGCACATCAATAGCCGCTAGAACCGCTCTCGCCCGGATCAGGGCGGCATCAGCAAAGGCCTGCGCTTTGGCTTCGGCTTGCAGCCCGTAGAAGGTGAAGTAGTGCCCGGCGCGGTAGCCATCAGCCCAGGTGATGCATGCTTTGTAAGCTTCCGGCACTCCCAATCCGCGGGCACCCGAAACATGCACCCGGTCCGGACCTGCCTCGGCAACTGCCACTCCGGAAAAATCGCAGGCCACATCCGGCAGCAGATACGCTTGCGGATCACCGATTTCATACAAAAGCTGCTCAGCGACCGTTCCGCGCGAGACCTTGCCGCCGCTGTCCGCAGGCTTGGTCACGCCAAACGTGCCATCGGCACGGACTTCCGCAATGGGATAGCCGATTCCCGCCATTCCCTCCGCCACTTCCTGCCAGTCGGTGAAGTTACCGCCGGTGGCTTGCGGGCCGCATTCCAGGATATGGCCTGCCAGGCTGGCGCCCGCCAACCGGTCCAGATCTGCCGCACCCCAGCCGAAGTAGTGAATGCAGGCGCCCAGGGTCACCGCGCTGTCTGCGCAACGCCCCGTGATGACAATATCCGCGCCGCGGTCCAGCGCTGCAGCAATAGGGAATGCCCCGAGATAGGCATTGATGCTGGTAATCTTATCCACGGCAGGGAACGGCGCACTGGAAAACATGTCCTTGGGCGCCATGCCAGCCAACTCTTTCACCCGCTCCAGCAGATCATCGCCCTCGACCACCGCAACCTTCAGAGAGAGACCCAGGCCAGTGATCTCCTGCTGCAGGGCTCTGGCACAGGCCTCCGGGTTAACTCCCCCGGCGTTGGAAACCACTCTCACTCCCTGCCCGGCGATCTCTGCCAGGTTCGGCACCATCGCCGCCGTCACAAAGTCGGTGGCATACCCCGCCTGCGGATCCTTGGACCGGGCACGGGCCAGGATGGACATGGTGATTTCGGCCAGATAGTCGTAGACGAGGAAATCCAAGCCCCCCGCCGCCAGCAACTGCGGTGTGGCCAGGGTCGCATCCCCCCAGAACCCGGCTGCTCCGCCTATGCGCAGGACTTCGGCCATCGCACCTCCTTCCGGCTGCTGCCCCTCTTTTGAATATATGCCAACTCCAAAGGTTGGCGCATCCTGCTGCCCATCGTGCCGCCGGCGCCGTTGCTGCGGCAAGACTGCCCCGGCGTTTGCCAGGGCAGGACGCAGCGTCGGCCGGGGCAATACGTTACAGATTTTTACATCAATCGATTTTCAGGTTACATTTAACTTGCCGCGAATCATCTTCCAGCGTAATACCGACCCAACGGTCGGCTTTAAGCCTGCCAGCACCACAGGAGACGCGAACACCCATGGATGCTTTCATCTGCGACGCCACCCGCACCCCGATCGG
>JBFOLS010000742.1:0-2416 GCA_040830225.1 Leisingera sp. | reverse complement strand
TGCAGCCCCGCAGGACAGGTGTTCTGCATTCAGAATCAAAGGTGTCGACACCATGTTCAAATATAAAAGCCCTCTCAGCCGGCTTCTCGAAGGTGCCGGCAAAGCCAGGGAAACCGAAACCGAGGATATCGCCCCCGCGACGGAAGACAGCCCGGAAAACCCGCAGCCGATTGCGGATTTCAACGCGCTGCGTGCGGCTTTGGGCGGCGGCAACCTGTCGGCGGACAACTATGAAGAAACCGACGAACTGATCCCCGAAGAAAAGATGCCGGATTTCGCTGAGGGCGAAGCTGAATCTGAAGTGGAAGTCCCGGAAGAAGAAGCTCTGGCCGAAGATCAGGACGCGGATGTAGAACCCGAAGCGCCGCAGCCCGAAGACACACAAGATGATCAGGTTGTGACCCTGCGCCTGACAACCGAAGTTCCCGAAGCTGAAGCGGTTGAAGAAACCCCCGTGGCAGAAGTTGCCGCAGAGGAAGTCATCGAAGTACCGGAAGAGCCTGAGGTTCAGCCCGAACCCGTGGTTTCACAGGATCCTGAACCCGAAACCGAGCAGGTTCCGGAAGCCGAAGCAGCACCCGCACCCGAGGCCCAGGAACCTGCAGTCGCGCCCGTCGCTAACAACGACCGTCGTAGCCGCGTAAAAACAACATTCCTTGGGTTTGAGCGCGCCGACACCCATGTGCAGGATCTGATGGAAACAGCGGAACCGGTTGCCAAAGCCGAAGCCGCACAGGAAACCTTTCCCGTTGGCTGGCTTGTCGTTACCAACGGACCCGGTCGCGGTTCCTGCATCACGCTGACCGAAGGTCTGATGCAAATCGGCCGCAATGACGATCAGGCCATTCAGCTTGATTTCGGCGACACCGGCATCTCGCGCAGCAACCATGCGGTGATCGCCTATGACCCGGAGGATCGTAAATGTTATCTGGGACATGGCGGCAAGGCCAACCTGGTTCGCCTGAACGGCAAGCCGGTGCTCAGCACCGTGGCCCTGTCCAGCGGCGATCTGATCCGGATCAGCGAAACCTCGATCCGGTTTGCTGCCTTCTGCGACGACGGCTTTGACTGGCGGGATTCCTGATAGATGCTGGCGACCCCGGCATATGATATTGCGCTGATCCTGGATCAGGGTCAGCGCGACACGCAGGAAGACGCGATTGCGTCGCGCATGTTTGATGCGGCCAACGCAAGCTATGTCGTTGTGGCCGACGGAATGGGCGGACACGCCGCAGGCGAGGTCGCCTCGGAACTGGTGATCGCTGCCTGGCGCGAAGCACTGGACGCAGAGCTTGAGACCGATACCCCGCCCGAGACCGCCCTGATCGATGCTTTGCCGCTGGCCGCAATGCAGGCCAACGCCGCCATCGCCGGCCATTGCGAGGAACAGGGCGATAGGTTCAACATGGGTTCAACCCTGCTGGGCTTGTTGCTGCTGGGACAGCGTGCATTCTGGATTTCGATCGGGGACAGCCCGCTTTACCTGTACCGGAATGGAGAGCTGACCCAGATCAACGAAGATCATTCGATGGCACCGGTGATTGACGCGCAGGTCGCCGAAGGTGTTCTGACGCAGGCCGAAGCAAAGGTGCATCCAGACCGCAATCAGCTGACCTCGGTGGTCATGGGCGCGGCCATTCCCAAGGTCGATTGCCCCGAAAAACCTCTGACGCTTGAGGCATCGGATATTCTGATCCTGGGCAGTGACGGGCTGCAATACCTCAGCGATGCCGAAATTCAGGCCATTGTGAAAGACAACGCACAGGCGCTGGCTCAGGACATTGCCGACGCGCTGCTTCGGGCGCTGAAAGCCAAAGACGATCCCGATCAGGACAATGCATCAATCGCCGTTGTGAAACCGGCAATAACTTAAAACAGGCAAAGCAACAGGACCCATGAGAAACCATCTGATCATATCAAGCCTGGCCCTTGCAGCCGCGACTGGCGCGGCCTCGGCGCAGGAGGCATGTTCCACCTATGAAATCCAGCGCGGCGACAGCCTGCGGGAACTGGCGATCCAGGTCTATTCAACCGAAGACTACCGCATCATCTACGAAGCAAACCGTGACATCATCGGGTCCAATCCGAACATCATCCGGGTCGGTGACATCCTGACATTCCCCTGTCTCGAAGATGTCGGACGCGAGGCAGCACTGCCTGATACCGAAGCAGGACGCATTGCTGCGGAAATGGCCGCAGAGTTGGTCAAGGCGGCGGAAGAACGGGCTGAAAAGGCAATTGAAGAAGCCGAGGCACGCGTTGCTGCCGCCGAAGCCGAGGCGAAAAAAGCTAGCGAAGAGGCGGTGATCGAAGCCAAGGCCGCCGCGAAAAAGGAAATCGAAGCGGCACGCGCCGAAGGTGCTGCGCTGATCCGCAATGCCGATCAAGGTGAACGGCCCGAAATTCGCGACCGTCA
>JBFOLS010000741.1:0-11803 GCA_040830225.1 Leisingera sp. | reverse complement strand
CGTGTGGCGCCCCCGGGGCGTGTTTGCAGAAAAATCCCCGGTCGCGCCCCGGGGGGCCCCCCCCCCCCCGCCAGTGCGGCCGAGCCCGGCCGGGTCCTGCGCCTGCGCAGCGCCGGCGTGCTGGAGCAGATCCGCCGGCACCCCGCCCTGGCCGCCGCCCTGCTGCGGCTGGCGGGCCAAAGAATGCGCTGGATGAACACCCAGCTCAACGAGCAGGTGTTCCTGCCGATGCCGGTGCGGCTGGCACGCAAGCTGCTGTATCTGTCGCCCGAGGGCAGCGACGGGCGGGTTTCCCTGTCGCAAGCAGAACTGGCCGAGTTTGTCGGCGCCACCCGCGAGGCGGTCTCCAAGACCCTTGCCGCCTGGAAGCGCAGCGGCCTGGTCGGAATCAGCCGCGGCGGGGTGCAGATCCTTGATGCCGCCGAACTGGCCGTGCTGGCCGAACCGGACTCGATCTGACGTTCTTCTTCAAAAATTCCGCAGGAAAATCCGTGTACTGTAATCCGGGTTACAGAAAGCCGCCCCAGACCGCGCCATAACAGCCGTATAGTCGGCCATTATCCGTTCCATCCCAATGGCTGCCTGTCCCAAAAAGAGCCATGTGCCCGCCAGCACATGGCTCTTCCCTTTTCCGCCCGCCAGCCTCCCCGGCAAATGGAAAGGGCCGGGAAAACACCCGGCCCCTTTCTGTGCACAAAGAAAGCCGCCGCTTATTCGGTCAGATTCAGCGCGACAAAGCGCGGCTCGCCGCCGCGGCGCACCAGCAGCAGCAGAGACTTGCGGCCTGCTTCCTTGGCTTCCGAAACCCGGGTTTCCAGCTCGCTGATCGAGGTGACCTTCTGCTGGCCCGCCTCGGTGATCACGTCACCCGCGCGCAGGCCCTTCTCCCAGGCTTCCGACGTCTCGTCCACAGACAGGATCGCTAGGCCTTCGACCCCTTCGGCCACGTTCAGCTCACCGCGCAGCTGCTCGTTCAGGACGCCGACCGACAGCCCCAGCAGCTCCTTCTCCGAAACATCCGGCTCGCCTTCGCTTCCTTCAGGGCCGGTGGCCACACGCTCGGCGTCCTCACGGCGGCCCAGAGTCACCCGCAGGGTCTCGGTCTTGCCTTCGCGGTAAACCACCAATCGCACGGTCTTGCCGACCTCGGCGTTGCCGACCTGGCGCACCAGTGCGCGGGTGTCCTTCACGTCGACCCCGTCAAAGCTGACGATCACGTCGCCCGCCAGCACGCCGGCCTCTTTGGCCGGGCCTTCCGGCACATCGGTCACCAGCGCGCCGCGGGCCTTCTCCAGCCCGATGGCTTCAGCCAAATCCGCATCCACATCCTGGATCTTCACACCCAGCCAGCCGCGGCGGGTCTCCCCGAACTCCTTCAGCTGGTCGACGACTTTGACAACGACATTGGAGGCCATCGAGAAACCGATGCCGATGGAACCGCCATTGGGCGACAGGATCGCGGTGTTCACGCCGACCACATCGCCATCCATGTTGAACAGCGGCCCGCCGGAGTTGCCCCGGTTGATCGCCGCATCAGTCTGGATGTAGTCGTCATAAGACCCCGACAGCTCGCGGTTGCGGGCCGAAACGATGCCCGCGGACACCGAAAAGCCCTGGCCCAGCGGGTTGCCCATCGCCACCACCCAGTCACCGACGCGGGCGGTGTCGCTGTCGCCGAACTTGACGAACTTCAGCGGCATCGGCGCTTCGACCTTCAGCAGTGCAATGTCAGTGTTGGGATCGGTGCCGATCACCTTGGCCGGCAGCAGCTCCTTGGGCTGGCCGTCACCGGGAAAGAACTCGATCTCAATCTCGTCGGCACCTTCAATCACATGGTTGTTGGTGACGATGTAGCCGTCCTCGGAGATCACAAAGCCCGAGCCCAGCGCGGAGGAGCGGCGCGGGCGGTCGCCATTGCCGTTGCGGTCCTGGAACTCGCGGAAGAAATCCTCGAACGGCGAGCCCTCAGGCACGATCCCCTGCGGGCCGGTGCGCCCTTCGACCACCGTTGTGGTGGTGATGTTGACCACCGAGGGGCTCACTTCCTCGGCCAGCGGCGCCAGGCTCTCAGGCCGTGCCATCGCGGAAACCGCCTGCATCAGAAGAACCGCCATGCTCAGCACTGCAAGCCACACCATGCGCATCATCGCGCCCCTGCCGCTTGCCTGGCGGGTAATTGCAATTGCCTGTGGCTGCACGGAACTACTCCTTGTCATCTTTTCATTCTTCTAATTTTTCTCCCCCGCCCGGGCGGGCGCAGAGGCCGGAAATGCCGGGAGGAGTCTTCTGAACCCAATGTAGGAACTTCCGCCCGTCCCGCAACAAATGTTGCAAGGAATAAAGCCGCTGTGACCCGCAAATCAGGCCCCGGCCGCGGCCGCGCTTCCCACCAAGGCCAGTCTAACAGGGAAAGATTGCGTTTTCGCTGAAAATCTGCGTGTGCGGCGGTGCTTCAAAATCCAAGCCGGAATGCAAGCCAGACCAGGATCAGCCCCAGCGCCAGGGCGGCCAGCCCGGCATTGCGGCGCTGATCTTCGGTCAGGGTGCGCAGCATCTCCAGAAGCCGCTCCACAAGCGAAGGGGCCAGTGCGTACACCAGCCCCTCTGCAATCAGTACCAGCCCGAGAGCCAGGAGGATAAACCCCATTACTGCGCCACTGCCTTGCCGTCCGAGGACTTCAGGTAGTTGAAGAACTCGTTATCCGGCGACAGCACCAGCGAGGAGTTTCCGGCCAGCAGCGAATTCGCATAGGCGTTCAGCGAGCGGTAGAACTCGAAGAACTCCGCGTCGCGGCCATAGGCAGAGGCAAAGATCGCGTTGCGCTCGGCGTCCGCTTCACCGCGGATCACCTCGGCTTCGCGCTCGGCCTCGGAGACCAGTTCAACCTCGGTCCGGTCTGCCTGGGCGCGGACGCGCTGCGCCGCCTCTTCACCGCGGGCGATCTCGTCCGCCGCTTCCCGCTCACGCTCGGCCCGCATCCGGGCAAAGGTGGCTTCCAGGTTGGCCTGCGGCAGGTCGGTCCGCTTCAGGCGCACGTCGATCACCTCAAGACCCAGCTGGCGGGCCTGGGCAATCGCGCCGTTGCGGATGCGCAGCATCAGCGCAAAACGGTCCGAGGACAGGATGTCGTTGGAGGAGACCGAACCCAGAACCTCACGGGTCTGCGCCCGCATGATCTTGTCCAGGCGCAGTTCAGCGGCGCCAATGCCGCCGCCGCCGACGGCCTGACGGAAGACTTCCACGTCGGCAATCCGGTAACGCGAGAAAGCGTCCACGATCAGGCGGCGGTCATCCAGAGGGGTGACCTCCAGCGGACCGACCTCAACACTGAGGATCCGGTCGTCATAACGCACCACGTTGTCCACCACCGGCAGCTTGAACGCCAAACCCGGGGTTTCCTGCACATCGACCACCCGGCCAAAGCGCAGCACCAGCGCCTTCTGGCGCTCGTCCACGATGAAGATCGAGGACAGAAGCGCGATGATCAGCACCACCAGAAGGGGCAGAAGAAGAGTTGTTTTCCGCATCAGTTCCCCTCCTGCGGCTTGCGCAGTTCATTGAGCGGCAGATAGGGCACGACGCCCTGGCCGCTGCCGCCGCCGGTTTCATCCAGGATGATCTTGTCCACGCGGCCCAGAACCTCTTCCATGGTTTCCAGGTACAGGCGCTTGCGGGTCACTTCCGGCGCCTTCTGGTATTCCTCCAGAACCGCGGTAAAGCGGCTTGCCTCACCCTGCGCCTCGTTCACAACCTGCGCGCGGTAGGCCTCGGCCTCTTCCAGCGTCTGCGCGGCTTGGCCGCGGGCGCCAGCCAGCTTGCGGTTGGCATAGGCATCGGCCTGCTTCTCCAGACGGTCGCGTTCCTGGCCCGCCGACTGCACTTCGCGGAAGGCGTCTTTTACAGGCTCAGGCGGGTCGGCGCCGTCAAAGTTCACACGGATGATGTTCACGCCGCTGTTGTAGCTGTCGAGCGTAGTCTGGATCAGTTCTTCCAGCCGTGCGGTGATCGCGCCGCGGTCGCGGTTCAGGATCGGCGCCAGTTCCGACTGGGCGATGATCTCGCGCATCGCAGACTCCGACACCGCGTTGATGGTGGTGCGCGGGTCGGCCAGGTTGAACAGGTACTTCGCCGGGTCGGAGATGTTCCAGACCACCTGGAAATCCACGTCGATGATGTTTTCATCACCGGTCAGCATCAGGCCGGCATCGCCGCCACGCGAGCCGGCACCGATGTTCTCGGTCTGCTCAACGCGCACCGGGATCACCTCATAGGTGACCAGCGGCCAGGGGGCAAAGTTCAGGCCGGGCTGGCCGGTTTCCATGTATTCGCCCAGGAACAGCTCAACCGACTGTTCTTCCGGCTTGACGGTGTAAAAGCTGGAAAAGCCCCACAGGACCACAGCAGCAATGGCGCCCAGGCCAAGCGTGCCTTTGGTGAACAGCGGTGCACCGCCGCCACCGCCGCCGCGTCCGCCGCGGCCGCCGCCAGAGCCGCCGCGCCCGCCCATCAGGACACGCAGCTGCTCCTGGCCTTTCTTCACCAGCTCATCGATTTCGGGGATCTGATTGTCGTCCGGCTTGCGGCCGCCGCCGCCATTGTTGCCGCCGCCATTGTTGCCCCGGTTGCCTCCGCCGCCGGAGGAGCCACCGCCCCCCCATGGGCCACCGCTATTGCCCGCCATATGTCTCCTATCCACTTGCTGCCGCCCAGGACGGGCGGCATATGTTTTCAATTGTTGCCGGTCTCAGCGCTCAGGTCGAGCGCACCGGAGTTTTCAGCGTTACCAACTCTTCCGACATTGTCGGGTGCACCGCAACCGTACGGTCGAAATCTTCCTTGGTTGCACCCATTTTTACTGCGATTCCGGCCAGCTGGATCATCTCTCCGGCACCGGGTGCGACGATATGGCAGCCCAGCACCTTGCGGGTCGCCTTTGACACGACCAGTTTCATCAGCACTTTCTGGGCCCGGCCGGCAAAGCTTTGCTGCATCGGCTTGAAGGAGGTCGAATAGACCTCAATGGGTTCCTGCGCCGCCGCCTCTTCCTCGCTGAGGCCCACCGTGCCCATTTCGGGCTGGGTGAAGATCGCGGTCGGGATCAGGTCGTGGTCGGGGCTGGTCGGGTTCGCCTTGAACACGGTTTCTACAAACGCCATGCCCTCGCGGATCGCCACCGGTGTCAGGTTCACCCGGTCGGTCACATCGCCAACCGCAAAGACAGACGGCACCCCGGTCTGGCTGTAGGCATCCACGACAATCGCGCCATTGCGGCCACGCTCGACACCGATCTCCTCAAGGCCGAGGTTATCCGCATTCGGCGCCCGTCCGGTGGCATACATCACCTTGTCGAACAGGTGGGTGTTGCCATGGGTATCGGTCACCTGGATCTTACCGCCTTCCTGGCGCATCTCGGTGATATTGGTGTTCACCTGCAGGTTCACGCCTGCTTCCACCATGCCTTCGGCCACCACGCTGCGGGCTTCCTCGTCAAAGCCGCGCAGGATCTGCGGGCCGCGGTAGAACTGGGTGGTCTTGACGCCCAGCCCGTTCATGATGCCCGCAAATTCCGAGGCAATATAGCCGCCGCCAACGATCAGGATCGACTCCGGCAGTTCGTCCAGGTGGAAGATCTCGTTCGAGGTGATCGCCAGCTCCGAGCCCGGGAATTCCGGCACCGTCGGCCAGCCGCCGGTGGCGATCAGGATGTGCTTGGCGGTCTTGCGGGTGCCATCGGCCAGCTCAACGGTGTGGGCATCGGCCAGCTTGGCGCGCTGGTCAAAGCTTTCGACGCCGTTGTTCTTCAGGATATTGCGGTAGATGCCTTCCAGCCGGTCCAGCTCGGCATGCAGCTTGCCCTTGAAGGCATCCCAGCTGAAGTCACCCGCCTTGATGTCCCAGCCATAGGCCTGGGCGTCTTCAACCATGCCGGAGTATTCCGAGGCAAAGACCATCAGCTTCTTCGGAACGCAGCCGCGGATCACGCAGGTGCCGCCGTACCGGTCCTCTTCGGCAAGCGCCACCTTGACGCCTTCCTGAGCCGCAACCCGTGCTGCACGCACCCCGCCCGAGCCGCCGCCGATGACAAACAGATCGTAATCAAAGCTCATGTATTTCCGCCCTTTGCAATTCTTGTGCTGGTATCCCACAACCGGAGACCAAACGCCATATGCCCAAGTGGGCGTTCCTGCGCCGCTTTCAACCTGCAGCGCTGATTTCACGCAGGTTTGTGAGATCTAAACATCTCATTTTGGTTAAGTCTGCGCGCTGGGGGCAGTGCCCGCCCGTGCCCGCTCGCGGGCCGCCGGACGGGGTTTTCGCGTCAGGCGCGGTTCAGTCCTGCAGATCGGTGAACAGGTTGTCGTTATCGACAAAATCCAGCCTGTCCTTCTCGACGGTGCCCTCGTTGATATCGCGCACCTCGACCCGCCCGTCGCCATAGCCGATCACCACGGTGTCGCAGATGTCGATGAACAGCCCGTTTTCGACCACCCCGGGAATCTGGTTCAGCACCAGCGCCAGCTGGCGGACGTTGCCGATGCGGTTCAGATGCAGGTCCAGGATGTAGTTGCCCTCGTCGGTCACAAACGGCGCATCGCCGTTCATCCGCAGCGTCGTGCTGCGGCCCATCACGTCCATCGACACCAGGGTTTCTTCCAGCAGCGCCTGGCTGCTCTGCCAGCCGAACGGCAGCACCTCCACCGGCAGCGGGAAGGCGCCCAGCGTCTCAACGGACTTGCTGGCATCCGCAATCACCACCATCTGGTCCGAGGCGGTCGCCACGATCTTCTCCTGCAGATGCGCCCCACCGCCGCCCTTGATCAGGTTCAGGTCGGCATCGAATTCATCGGCGCCGTCGATGGTCATGTCCAGCCACTTGGCCTCGTCCAGAGACACCACATTGATGCCCACGTCCCGCGCCAGCGCCGCAGTGCGGCTGGAGGTCGGCACCGCAGTGATCCGCAGCCCGTCGCGGCTCACCATCTCGCCCAGGCAGCGCACCAGCCAGGCGGCGGTGGAACCGGTGCCGAGGCCAACCCGCATTCCGTCCTCGACCATCTCGGCCGCGCGTTTGGCGGCAACAAATTTCGCCTTGTCGATGGGCGACAGTTCTCCGGACATCAGGTGACTCCATGCATAAGCGTTTGCAAAACTTATAAGAGGTTCGCCGGCGCCGCGCGAGGGGCTCGCAACGGTTTTACCGCGCCCAACTGGAAATCATCCGCCCCCGGGCTATAGCTCATCTTTCTTGGGGGACCATTTTTCATGCTGAACTTCGACGAAGAAACAACACGCCTGCTCGAAGATGCCTATCAGGGCGCAGATGTGTCGCAGCGGCGGCGGGCAACCTTTGATGCGCTGGCACCGGAGCCGGGCGAGCACATTCTGGACATCGGCTGCGGCAACGGGCTGCTGACGCTGGAGCTGTCGCGCGCTGTCGGGGCCGATGGCCATGTCGCCGGGCTGGATGCCAGCCCGCAGATGCTGGCGGCGGCGCACCAGCGCATCAATGGCCGCGCCAATGTCACACTGGTGGAAGGCGACGCGGCCCGGCTGCCGTTTGACGAAGCGAGCTTCGACAAGGCTGCAGCCCTGCAGGTGTTCGAATACCTGACCGATCGCCGCCCGGCCCTGCGCGCCCTGCACAAGGTACTGAAACCCGGCGGCCTGCTGGCGGCGGGCGACATCCATTGGGACACGCTGGCCTGGCACAGCGACAACACCCGCCGCATGGAACGGATGCTGGAGGCCTGGGGCCGCCACATGGCGGAACGCGCCCTGCCTGCGGTGCTGCCTTCGGAATTGCTGACCTGCGGCTTCCGGCCCGAAGCGATGATCCCGGTGCCCGTCTGCGACACCAAGCTCCGCCCCGACGGGCTGGCAGCGATGATGATCCAGCTGATCCGCGCCTTTGCCGTCAACATGGGCGCCGCAGATGAAGACGACGCCGCCGCCTGGGCGCAGGAACAGCAGGAACTGGCGGACGAAGGGCGCTTTTTCATGTCGCTCACCCATTTCGTCTGCACCGCCCGCCGGATCTAGCCCCCCGCCAAAGGCTGTCCCTGGATAAAGGCAGGGCTCCCGCGCCTTTGCCCCTCATCAAAGATGAGCGCCAAGCCTTGGGCATGGCAGCCCGCCTGCGGCGTGCTGCGGCCCCGCTTCTTTCTGGTCTGAAATACTCCCGCCGGAGGCACGGCGCCACCGGCGCCGTTTAAGCTGCAGTGACCCTGCTGCCTTTGACCTTCATCACCAGCTTGCCTTTTTCCTTGTCGAGGGGCGAGCGCAGATCGTAGCTGAAGGTGACCGTCCCCTCCGGCAGCAGGCCCGATTTCTTCATGCTGACGTCGGCCGCCGCATCTACTGTCATGCTCATCCATTTCGCGGCCGGAGTATTGTATTCCAGTTTGCAGGACGGGATCAGCTTGGCCAGGAAGGCCTGGCTGAGATTGTCATAATGCCAAAGGCTGTAGACCAGCGAAAAGGTCAGCCGCACGTCGAACCCCTTGCTTTCCGCCAGCCCCAGAAACTCAAACACATCGCGGGCCAGGGAGTCCCATTGAATGGCGTGTTTGAAGGCAACCTTCTCTTCCTTTCCTGCGCCGCAGTCGATCGGCCCCTCGAACTCGAGATCACCAAAGGACTTCCCGACCGGTGTCTTTGCCTTATTGGCGCCTTTCAGCAGGCTCTGGCTGCCGCTCAGCGAGGCAGAGAACCGCAGCTTTTTCAGCCCGTCAATCCGCTCCTTCTCCTTGCGGGCTTCCACTGCCTTCAGGTGCGGCGCCAGATCCTTCTTCCAGGATTTCGAATTTTCGAATGAAGTGTTCGGTTTGTGCCCCTCTAACCGGGTCAGCTCGGCATAGCGGATCAGGCATTTGGCAACCGCCGGATCCGAATGCAGCAGCTTGCCCGACGGCAGCTCGATATGCCAGGCGTCGCCTGCGTCAAAGGCCTGCTTACCCTTGTAGTTGCGCACCCCCTGCTTGCCCAGTTCCTTGGCCCAGGCAGCAGAAAATTCGGCAAAGCTCATGAAGTGCTCATCCTTGCTGCCCCAGGGCTCCTTGGCGGTTTTCGAATAGACGCTCTTGGATTTCCCTGGCGGCGTGTAGAACAGCGGCACATGGCGGGCCTTGTCGACCATATGGGCGCTGGCGCAGGTCCAGCTCCGGCCGCTGGCCACCGATTCCGCCTGTTTTTCCGGGGTCCGGCTGAGGGTGACCGGGTTTTTCGACACTTTCAGCTCCGCCTTGTAAACCTTCTTCTCGGCGTCCTTCACCCCCTTCTTGGCGAGTGCATCGACCTTCTTCTTGCGCTTGTCCTCCAGAGTGGCGTTCATGCCCTTCACAAACGCCTTGGCCTTGGTCGAAATCACACTTGCAGCTTTGGCCATAACCGCCTCCTCAAACGAACAAATCAAACGAAAACGGCAGCACAGACGGCGCCGGCTGAAAACACTGGCGGGGATGCAGTCCGGCTGCGCCGGGCCCGCTGTCCCCTCGGAAATGAAAAGGCTGCCGGGTCCGTCCAGCAAATAAAAAATATGGCGTTTGCGTCAAAAGGCACATTTGAATTGCGCGTTTCCTAAAGGAAACGTCGGAAACGGGCGCAAAAATTCCTGCGCAAAAGATTAAGGTTCTGCCATGACACCGGAATACCGCCTTCATTACGCGCCCGACAACGCCTCGCTGGTCATCCGGCTGGTGCTGGAAGAGCTTGGCCAGAGCTATGACACGGTGCTGGTCGACCGCTCCGGCAAAGCCCAGCGCGGCGCCGCCTATCTCGCGCTTAATCCGAACGGGCTGATTCCGGCGCTGGAAACCCCGGACGGGCCGCTGTTTGAAACCGCTGCCATCCTCCTTTGGCTGGCAGACCGGCATGGCGCCATGGCCCCGGCAGCAGACAGCAGCGCGCGCGCAGCCTTCCTGAAATGGCTGTTCTTCGCCTCCAACACGCTGCATGCCGATCTGCGGATGCTGTTCTATCCGGACCAGTACATCGGTGAAGATGCGGCCCAGCAGACACAGCTGCAAAAAGTGCTGCGCCAGCGGCTGCACCGGCACCTGGCCAATCTCGACCACGCCGCCGCGGAGCGCCCCGGCTGGCTGGGCGCGCCTCAGCCGTCGGTTCTGGATTACTACATCGCCTGCCAGATGCGCTGGATGGCGCTGTATCCTTCCAATGCCAGCAAGTCCTGGTTCGTGATGGCCCAGTATCCCAGCCTGCAGCGGATCTGTTCCGCGCTGGAGCACCGCCCGGCCGTTGCCGTGGCCCGCGAGGCCGAAGGCCTGGGCGCCACCCCGTTCACATCCCCCGTCTATGCCAATCCCCCAGAAGGATCAGCCACGTAATGTTCCTCTCCGTCTTCGACATGTTCAAGGTGGGCATCGGCCCCTCCTCCTCGCACACCATGGGCCCGATGGTCGCCGCCGCGCGCTTCCTCGACATGATGCGCGCCTCACCCTTTGAATTCCACGGCCTGCGCGCCTCGCTGCACGGCTCGCTCGCCTTCACCGGCGTCGGCCACGCCACTGACAGGGCCACCATCCTCGGCCTCGGCGGCTTTGTCGCCCATGACTACGACGACGAAAAGGCCGAGGCCTTCCTGGCAGAGCTGGCGAAAACCCATACCATGCACCCCGAAGGATTGGGCGAGCTGCACTTCGACCCCAAGGCGGACATGATCTTCGACTATGATCACGCGCTGCCGGGCCACGCCAACGGCATGATCCTGATGGCGACAGACGCCCAGGGCGACGTGATCCTGCGCCAGGTGTTCTACTCGATCGGCGGCGGCTTTGTTGTCACCGAGGAGGAACTGAACGCCCCCGCGGAAGCCGGCAAGAGCGACCCGGCCCCCTATCCGTTCAAATCCGCGGCAGAAATGCTGGAGATGGCAAAAGCCAGCGGCAAGTCGATTGCCGCTATGAAACGCGCCAATGAGATTGCGCACGGGTGCGAGGAAAGCCTCTCCAAAGGCACTGCGCGGATCTGGCAGGTGATGAACGACTGCATCAACCGCGGGCTGGAGCGCGACGGCATCCTGCCCGGCGGTCTCAACGTGCGCCGCCGCGCCAAGGGCATCTATGACGCGCTGATGGCCGAACGCGGCATGAACCTGACCGCGCCGCACACCATCAATGACTGGATGAGCGTCTATGCGATGGCGGTGAACGAGGAAAACGCGGCCGGTGGCCAGGTCGTGACCGCGCCGACCAATGGTGCTGCCGGTACCCTGCCCGCAGTGATCCGCTATTACCTCGACCATGTGCCGGGCGCCTCGGAAAGCCATGTCGAGGATTTCCTGCTGACCGCTGCCGCCATTGCCGGCCTGGTTAAATACAACGCGTCGATCTCCGGGGCCGAAGCCGGCTGCCAGGCCGAGGTCGGCTCCGCCTCTGCCATGTCCGCCGCAGGCCTCTGCGCCGTCATGGGCGGCACGCCGGAACAGGTGGAAAACGCCGCCGAGATCGCGCTGGAGCATCACCTGGGCATGACCTGCGACCCTGTGAAGGGCCTGGTGCAAGTGCCCTGCATCGAGCGCAACGGCCTGGCCGCGATCAAAGCGGTCTCCGCCGCGTCGCTGGCGCTGCGCGGCGACGGCAAGCACTTCGTGCCGCTGGACGCCTGCATCGAAACCATGCGCCAGACCGGTGCCGACATGCATGACAAGTACAAGGAAACCTCGCTCGGCGGCCTGGCCGTGAACGTGCCGAACTGCTGACGCGGCGGCAAGTTTCCACCTGAACTTGCAAACCCATGGCGCCCCGCCTAGCGTGGCGCCATGACACAGGACCGCCCCCTCCTTGG
>JBFOLS010000740.1:0-10367 GCA_040830225.1 Leisingera sp. | reverse complement strand
CTGCACCCGGTCGCTGGGGCAGCCGCAGTTGAGGTTAATCTCGTCATAGCCCGCCTGCGCGCCCAAACGCGCGGCCTCTGCCAGTTCCTGCGGGTCGGAGCCGCCCAGCTGCAAGGCTACCGGGTGCTCCTCGGCGTTGAACTCCAGCAAATGCAGCGCCCCGCCCCGCACCAAGGCAGGCGCGGTGACCATTTCCGTATAGAGCAGCGTCTCCCGGCTCAGCAGCCGGTGCAGATAGCGGCAGTTCCGGTCGGTCCAATCCATCATCGGCGCGACGCTCAAACGCGCTGCCTGGTGCAAGGGTGCAAAATCTGTCATGCCGCGCCATATAGGCCCTGCGCCGGCGCCTGCCAAGCCGATCTGCTTCGGCTAACCCGGAACGTCTCTCCTCAACCAGCCAAAGACGGCAGGTAGAGGACAATTCCGGGGAAAGCGACCAGCAGCGCGATTGTCACGGCGTCAGCAATGAAAAACGGTGTCACTCCGCGGAAGACGTCCTGCACCGTCAGATCAGCACGAACGCCCGCCACCACAAAGCAATTGAGGCCGATGGGCGGGGTGATCAGGCAGAACTCGGCCATTTTCACCACCAGGATGCCGAACCAGATCGCGCACATGGTGCCGCTCATGCCGAACGCGCTGTCGGCTGCCGCGACGCTCTCACCGCCGTTCAGCGCCATCACCGCCGGGTAAACAACCGGCAGGGTGAGGAGCAGCATGCCAATAGCGTCCATGAACATGCCCAGCACCGCATAGGCCAAGAGGATGCAGATCAGGATCACCATCGGGCTCATCTCCAGCGAGGTGATCCAGTCCGAGAAGGCGCCAGGCAGATCGGCAAAGCCCAGGAAACGCACATAGATCAGCACGCCCCAGATGATGGTGAAGATCATCACGGTGAGCTTGGCAGTCTCCAAGAGCGCCGATTTCAGCTCTGCCCACTTCATGCCTTTGAAGACCGCCATGCAAAAGACCACAAAGGCGCCCAATGCGCCGCCCTCTGTCGGGGTGCCCCAGGCATCGCCGCCAAAGGGGTTGTAGACAAAGCAGATGATGATCACGACGACAAAGATGATCGGCAGCGCTCCGGGCAGCGATGCAAACCGCTGACCCCAGGTGAAGCCTTTGACCGGCGGGCCGACGGATTTGAAGATCACTGCGATACCGACGATCAGCAGCCCGTAGATCACCGCCGAGAATGCACCGGGGATGAAGCCTGCCAGCAGCAGCTTGCCCACATCCTGCTCAACAATGATGGCGTAGATCACCAGGATCGCCGAGGGCGGGATCAACGACGCCAGCGTGCCGCCTGCAGCCACCACGCCGGCAGCGAATTGCTTGTTGTAACCGATCTTCAGCATCTCGGGGATGGCGATACGGGCAAAGACGGCGGAGGTGGCCACGGAGGCACCGGAGACCGCAGCAAAGCCTGCGGTGGCAAAGACGGTTGAGACCGCCAGCCCGCCGGGCAGCCAGGCGATCCAGCGTTTGGCGGCCTCAAACAGCGCCCGGGTGAGGCCCGCGTAATAAGCCAGATAGCCGATCAGAATGAAGGTGGGAATGAGGCTGAGAGCTTGGCTGGACACTTTGGAATGCGGTACTTGGCCCGCGATCTTGACCGAAACGGTCAGCGCCTTGCCGAACCGCGCCGGGTCGTAGCCGAATTTGGCCCAGAAAATCCAGATGAGGCCGATGAGGCCCGCAAGGCCGGCGGCAAAGGCCACCCGCATGCCCAGCACCACCATCAGCAAAAGGCCGCCCGTGACCCACAGGCCGATTTCAATGGGTTCCATGTGCCTTACCCCTGCCCGCTGGTGCTGTTATCTGTGCTGTCATGGCCCTCCAGCTGTTCGGCCTCCGCCGCGGCCTGTTCGGCTGCGCTCTGGATCAGCGGCACAGCCACCGGGGCCTGCAATCCCAGCACAAAGGCGCGCCCGTAACCCCAAATCTGCAGCAGCAGCCGCAGGCCCAGCACTGAAAAGGCCACCGGTGCCAGCAGTTTTGCAGGCCAGATTGGCAGGCCGATGTCGATGGAGCTGTCGCGGCTCCACCAGGGGGCGGCGAAGTCGAAGGAACGCAGGAAATGCGACCAGCTGCCCCAGACCAGCGCGGCGATCAGAAGGAAGATCAGCAGGACCGAGACCAGCTCAAACAGCCACAAGGCGCGCCCCCGCAGGGCTCCGATGAAAATGTCCATGCGGATGTGAGCACCGTCACGCTGCACGAAGGCGATCCCCATGAAAGCAATCAGCGGCATGATCTGCTCGATCCAGTCGACATAGCCGGGCAGCGGCGCATTGGCCGCATTGCGCCCGCCCACCGAGACCACGGCGAGGATCATCAGCGAGAACACTGCGATCCCGCTCATCAGCGCCAGCAAGCGCTCCACCTTCAATAGTCCCCGGTCCAGCCTGCTGATCAGACTGCCGTCCTCCAGGACTGCTGCTCCTGCCGCCATGCCCTGCCCCCATCTTTCCGTAAGTCAAAGACAGAAAGGGCCGGAACTGATCAAGCCCGGCCCTTTCGTATCAAGTCAGCCTCAGCTGCCCGCGCGGTGGTCGCTCAGCGCCTTCTGCACCAGATCATACAGCTCCTGCGCCGGCAGGCCCTGGGCTGTCATGTCCTCGATCCACTGGGCGCGGATCGGGTCGGCAGCAACCTTGCGGAATTCGGCCAGCTCAGCGTCGGAGATGGTGACCTTCTCTACGCCCTTTTCAGCCAGCACGCTGTCCCATTTGGCCAGCAGCTCGCCGTAGTTGGCCAGGTAATGGTCAATCGCCTCTGCAATCGAGCTGTCCAGCGCCTCGCGCTCGGCGTCGCTCAGAGCGTCATAAGCATCGGTGTTGACCACCACCGGGCAGTTCACGGTGCCGGGGTTGAGGTTCGCGGTCCACCAGTCGGCGCGGTTGATGGTGCCAAAGGCCAGATGCGCGTGCTGGGCGAAGGCCACGGTATCCACAACGCCGGATTCCATCGCGTTGTAGGCTTCGGTTGCAGTCACCGAGGTCGGCACCGCACCGACGGCGGAGAACGCCTTGCCGATACCGCCGGTGGCGCGCACGCGCATGTCCTTGAACTCGGCCAGCTCATCACGCGGCTCACCGGTGCCGACGATATTGTACTGCGGCATCGGCGAAGTCATCAGCAGCTTGGCGTTCCAGCGCGCCAGATCCGCCTGCACCGCGGGGTGGGCATAGACCGCGTTGGCCACGGCCACTTCTTCCTCCAGCGTGTTCACGCCCAGGAACGGCAGTTCCAGCACGGTGATCGAGGGGTTCTTGTCGCGGTGATAGCCCGCGCAAAACTGCGCCATCTCGAAGGCGCCGATGGAGATGCCGTCTAGGTTTTCCTTGTTCTTCGACAGGCCGCCGTAACTGATGTTCAAGGTGAACTCGCCGCTGGTCTTTTCGCTGACCAGCTCAGCCAGCTTCTCCACATGTTCGGTAAAGGCGCGGCGCTTGCCCCAGAGGGACACGTTCCACTCGGTGGCTGCAGCCTCGCCTGCCATTGCAACGCCAGCAGTTGCCGCGATGGCGGCAGTCAGAAATTTATTCATGATGTAACTCTCCCGAATTGCGCCCTTTTCCGCTTTGGCAGGTGCCAATGGCAGGCGCTTGGCGGTCAGGCTAACGGCTTGCCTGCGTGCTGCCAACCCCCAGGGCGGAAAGGTTACGCAGCGACTCGCGCCTGGCGCGCAGGCTTGGGCCTGATGCTCCTGTTAAAGCGGCAGGTGGCACAATATGCCGCAGTGCAGAAGCAACATGTTTCCGCCAACAGCCCATGCCCGGCTGCATGGGGGCATCACAGCGCCCATAAAACGCACATAAAGACATTTACACATAAGGCATTGATACAAAACAATGCTGACAAATTATTGACAGCAATATTTACAGATTCATAGACGCAAGGGAAATTCGTTCACAAGCAAATGCTTAAAAACCCGTCAGTTATTCACATATTTTCAACCTGCTCTATTATCGGGACCCAGGAGGAAACGGTTTGACAGCCACGGCACAGCGTTGTCGTTTGTCTTGCCAATAAAATTCTGGGAGGAAACCGAATGAACGCGCTGCACGCAGACGCTGTCTATCCGCCATCCGATGAAACCGTTGCCCGCGCGCATGTAAATGCCGCGAAATACCAAGAGATGTATGAAGCCTCGCTGGCCGACCCCGAAGCGTTCTGGGGTGAACAGGGCAAGCGCATCGACTGGATCAAGCCCTTCACCCAGGTGAAGGACGTGAACTATAATTTCGGCAATGTTTCGATCAACTGGTACGGCGACGGCACCCTGAACGTTTCCGCCAACTGCATCGACCGCCATCTGGAAACCCGCGGCGACCAGACTGCGATCATCTGGGAGCCGGATGATCCGAACGAGGACGCGCAGCACATCACCTATAAGGAGCTGCACCGCCGCACCTGCCGGATGGCCAACATTCTGGAATCGATGGGCGTGCGCAAGGGCGACCGGGTTGTCATCTATCTTCCGATGATCCCCGAAGCGGCCTATGCTATGCTGGCCTGCGCCCGCATCGGCGCCATCCACTCGATTGTTTTTGCCGGTTTCTCCCCCGACGCGCTGGCGGCCCGGATCAACGGCTGCGATGCCAAGGTGATCATCACCGCCGACGAAGCGCCGCGAGGCGGCCGCAAGACCCCGCTGAAATCGAATGCCGACGCCGCCCTGCTGCACACCAAGGACAGCGTGAAGTGCCTTGTGGTCAAGCGCACCGGCGGCCAGACCACCTGGGTGGACGGGCGCGACTTCGACTACAACGAGATGGCGCTGGAAGCGGATGAGTACTTCGCACCGGCCGAGATGAACGCCGAAGATACGCTGTTCCTTCTCTACACCTCCGGCTCCACCTGCCAGCCCAAGGGCGTTGTGCATACCTCCGGCGGCTATCTGGCCTATGCCGCGATGACCCATGAGGTCACCTTTGATTACCACGACGGCGACATCTACTGGTGCACCGCAGACGTGGGCTGGGTCACCGGCCACAGCTATATCGTCTATGGCCCGCTGGCCAATGGTGCCACCACGCTGATGTTCGAAGGCGTGCCGACTTTCCCCGACGCCTCCCGCTTCTGGCAGGTCTGCGAGAAACACAAGGTCAACCAGTTCTACACCGCCCCCACCGCACTGCGCGCTCTGATGGGCCAGGGCAACGAGTGGGTCGAAAAATGCGACCTGAGCGACCTGCGGACCCTTGGCACCGTTGGGGAACCCATCAACCCGGAAGCCTGGAACTGGTACAACGAGGTTGTCGGCGGCGGCAAATGCCCGATTGTCGACACCTGGTGGCAGACCGAGACCGGCGGCCACCTGATGACTCCGCTGCCGGGCGCCCACGCGATGAAGCCGGGTGCAGCGATGAAGCCGTTCTTCGGCATCCAGCCGGTGGTTCTGGACCCGCAGTCCGGTGTCGAGATCGAAGGCAACGGCGTCGAAGGCGTGCTGTGCATCAAGGACAGCTGGCCGGGCCAGATGCGCACCGTCTGGGGCGACCATGAACGGTTCGAGAAGACCTATTTCTCGGACTACAAGGGCTATTACTTCACCGGCGACGGCTGCCGCCGTGACGAGGACGGCGATTACTGGATCACCGGCCGCGTCGACGACGTGATCAACGTCTCCGGTCACCGTATGGGCACCGCCGAGGTCGAAAGCGCGCTGGTGGCGCATGCTGCCGTGGCCGAGGCCGCCGTGGTGGGCTACCCGCATGAGATCAAGGGCCAGGGCATCTACTGCTATGTGACCCTGATGAACGACCATGAGCCCTCGGACGAGCTGCTGAAGGAACTGCGCACCTGGGTGCGGACCGAGATCGGCCCGATTGCCTCGCCGGACGTGATCCAGTGGGCGCCGGGCCTGCCGAAAACCCGCTCCGGCAAGATCATGCGCCGCATCCTGCGCAAGATCGCCGAGAACGATTTCGGTTCGCTGGGCGACACTTCGACCCTCGCCGATCCGTCGGTGGTCGAAGACCTTATCGAAAACCGCGCGAACAAGGGGTGATTGATCGATGAATATGGCAGTTCTGACCCGTCCCGCTGTCCTGATCCTGCTGGGCCCTCCGGGGGCCGGCAAAGGCACCCAGGCACGGATGCTGGAAGAGAAATTCGGCTATGTGCAGCTGTCCACTGGCGATTTGCTGCGCGAAGCGGTTGCCGCGGGCACGCCTGCGGGCCTTGCAGCCAAGGCCGTGATGGAAGCTGGCCAGCTGGTCAGCGACGAGATCGTGATCAACATCCTGCGCGACCGCCTGGCAGAGCCCGATTGCACCAAGGGCGTGATCCTCGACGGTTTCCCGCGCACCACTGTGCAGGCCGAAGCGCTGGATGATCTGCTGGCTGAAACCCAGCAGAAAATCAACGCTGCAATCAGCCTGGAAGTGGACGACGCGGCCATGGTTGAACGGATCTCGGGCCGATACACCTGCGGCGGCTGCGGCGAAGGTTATCACGACAGCTTCAAGCAGCCGGCGGAAGCAGGGAAATGTGACAAATGCGGCGGCACCGAGATGAAGCGCCGCGCCGATGACAATGCGGAAACCGTTGCCAGCCGGCTGGAGGCCTATCACGCGCAGACCGCGCCGCTGATCGCCTACTACGGCGGCAAGGACGTTCTGAAGACCACAAATGCCATGGGCGACATTTCTGATATCGCCCAGGACATGGCGGCCATCGTGACCGAGGCCACCAGCTAACGAACAAGAAACGGGGCCTGCACAGAACCCGCAGGACCCCGTCCCCCGGACATTGGAATACCCGCCGGACCCGCCAGGTGCATGCACCTGCCGTACCGGAGGAGTCATGTCTGTGCGCTGTGAACCCAGCGGCAGGCAAACGGAGAGAGTCTGCCTTGCGCACCCCGCCAGGCAGGCATGGAGGAAGAAGGAGGAGCCGCCATGGCGGACCAAACCACAAACGCCGCAAAGGCCGCCGAAGCCGATAAGGGCTATTGGGCGGCAAACGTGCGCATCATTCTTGTCAGCCTGGTCATCTGGGCTGTTGTATCATTCGGCTTCGGCATCCTGCTGCGCCCGATGCTGTCAGGCATCAGTGTCGGCGGCAGCGACCTGGGCTTCTGGTTCGCCCAGCAAGGCTCGATCCTGGTGTTTCTGGGGCTGATCTTTTTCTACGCGGTCCGCATGAACAAGCTGGACCGTGAATACGGCGTGGAGGAAGAATAAGATGGACCAGTTTACCATCAACCTGCTGTTTGTGGGCGCATCCTTCGCGCTTTACATCGGCATCGCCATCTGGGCCCGTGCGGGCTCGACTTCGGAATTCTATGCCGCCGGCCGGGGCGTTCACCCCGTCACCAACGGCATGGCCACCGCGGCCGACTGGATGTCGGCGGCCTCCTTCATCTCGATGGCGGGCCTCATTGCTTTCACCGGCTATGACAACTCCACCTTCCTGATGGGCTGGACCGGCGGTTACGTGCTGCTGGCGCTGCTGCTGGCGCCCTACCTGCGCAAGTTCGGCAAATACACCGTGTCCGAGTTTATCGGCGACCGTTTCTATTCCCCGACCGCGCGGGTGGTGGCTGTGATCTGCCTGATCGTCGCCTCGACCACTTACGTGATCGGCCAGATGACCGGCGTCGGCGTGGCCTTTGGCCGCTTCCTCGAGGTTTCCAACACCGCAGGCCTGCTGATCGGCGCCTGTGTGGTCTTCGCCTATGCCGTGTTCGGCGGCATGAAGGGCGTGACTTACACCCAGGTCGCCCAGTACTGCGTTCTGATCACCGCCTATACCATCCCGGCGATCTTCATCTCGCTGCAGCTGACCGGCAACCCGATCCCGGCCCTGGGCCTGTTCGGCGACCACGCTGCATCCGGCGAGCCGCTCTTGGCCAAGCTGGACGCGATTGTGACCGAGCTGGGCTTTAAGGAGTACACGCTGCATCACGCCGACACCTTCAACATGGTGCTGTTCACCCTGTCGCTGATGATCGGCACTGCGGGCCTGCCCCACGTGATCATGCGCTTCTTCACCGTGCCGCGCGTGGCTGACGCCCGCTGGTCGGCCGGCTGGACCCTGGTGTTCATTGCGCTGCTGTACCTGACTGCTCCGGCTGTTGGCGCCATGGCCCGTCTGAACATCACCGAGATGATGTGGCCCAATGGCGGCATCGAAGGCGGTGCTGTGACCGTGCAGCAGATCGAAAACGATCCCCAGTACGACTGGATGGCGACTTGGCAGAAAACCGGCCTGCTGGCTTGGGAAGACAAGAACGGCGACGGTGCGATCCAGTACTACAACGACAAGTCGGAAGCGCTTCAGGAAACCGCGGCTGCCAATGGCTGGGCCGGCAACGAGCTGACCAAGTTCAACCGCGACATCCTGGTTCTGGCCAACCCTGAGATTGCCAACCTTCCGGGCTGGGTGATCGGCCTGGTTGCTGCCGGCGGCCTGGCGGCGGCTCTGTCCACTGCGGCGGGTCTGCTGCTGGCGATCTCCTCGGCTGTCTCGCACGACCTGATCAAAGGCTCGATCAACCCGAACATCTCGGAAAAAGGCGAGCTGCTGTCCGCCCGTATCGCCATGGCCGTGGCCATCGCGGTGGCCACCTACCTGGGTCTGAACCCGCCGGGCTTTGCCGCACAGACCGTGGCGCTGGCATTCGGCCTGGCCGCAGCCTCGATCTTCCCGGCGCTGATGATGGGCATCTTCACCAAGGTGAATAACAAAGGCGCCGTGGCCGGCATGCTGGCAGGCCTGATCGTGACCCTGGTCTACATCTTCCTGCACAAGGGCTGGCTGTTCATCCCGGGCACCAACTCCTTCACCGACGCGGACCCGCTGCTGGGCACCATCAAATCCACCTCCTTCGGTGCGATTGGCGCGATGGTGAACTTTGCGGTGGCCTACTTTGTCTCCAAGTCGAGCGAAGCCATCCCGGCCGAGATCGAAGAGCTGGTTGAAAGCGTCCGCATCCCGCGGGGCGCAGGTGCCGCACAGGACCACTAACCTCCCGTGGGCGGGCCGTTTGCGGCGGCCCGCCACTCCCTGATGGTCCCGTCCGGCTAAAACAGCTGGCGGGACCATTTTTCTGATTTCAAAGGTGCTGCCATGTCGCTCGATGTAACCGGCCTGATCCGCTTCCTGTCTTCGGTTCACCCCTATGACAGCCTTGAGCCGGCATTGCTGCAGGACCTCGCCCCGAAGTTCCGCCAGATCCAGGCCGCTGCCGGCGATCCCGTCTATGCGCTGAACGAGGAGCTGGAAGGGCTCTATCTGGTCCACACCGGCGAAGTCGAAGTGACGGACGAAAACGGCATCCCGGTCTCGATCCTCGGCCCCCGCAACTCCTTTGGCGAGCGCGGGCTGACCCGGAGCGGCCAAGCAGTGACCTCGGCTCAGGCCACAGCGGATTCTCTGCTTCTTTTGCTGCCCAAGGCAGACTTCCATGCTCTGATGAAAGATCAGGTGCAGGTGGCGAAGTTCTTCGACCGCCGCCGGCCCAGCAGCCGCGAGGCCAACAGCCTGGCCACTACCCGGGTTGAAGCCATCATGGCCCGCACTCCCGTCACCTGCTCCGGCGGCCTCACCTGCCAAGGCGCGGCGCAGCTGATGCGCGATCACAACATCTCTTCGGTCTGCGTGACCGACGGTGACAGCCTGCAAGGCATCCTCACCACCCGCGACCTGACCGGCAAGATCCTGGCGGCGGGCAAGCCTACTTCCACCCCGGTCTGCAACGCAATGACCCCGGACCCGCTGACGCTTGCGCCTTCGGCAATCGGCTCCGACGTTCTGCATATGATGATGGAGCACGGCATCGGCCACATCCCGGTTGTCGAGGCCGGGAAACTGGCGGGCATTGTAACCCAGACCGACCTCACCCGTTTCCAGGCCGTCAGCTCAGGGGAACTGATTTCCTCGATCGCTTCGGCAGCAAGCGCCCGTGAGATGGCCAAGGTCACCGCCGAAATTCCCCGTCTGCTGATGCAGCTGGTGGCAGGCGGCAACCGGCACGAGGTGGTGACCCGGCTGATCACCGACATCGCCGACACGGTGACACGGCGCCTGCTGGGGCTCGCCGAAGAAAAACTGGGACCGCCCCCGGTCCCCTACCTTTGGCTCGCCTGCGGCTCGCAAGGGCGGCGCGAGCAGACCGGGGTGTCGGACCAGGACAACTGCCTGATCCTTTCGGATGATCTGGCACCGGCTGATGAAAACTATTTCCAGCAGTTGGCCGCATATGTCTGCGGCGGGCTGAACACCTGCGGTTATGTCTACTGCCCCGGGGACATGATGGCCTCCAATCCGCGCTGGCGGCAGCCGCTGCGTGTCTGGCGGGAGTACTTCCGCGGCTGGATTGCCAAGCCGGACCCGGAGGCCCAGATGCT